>JAITGB010000147.1 GCA_031280945.1 Spirochaetales bacterium | reverse complement strand
TTCGGCTATATGTTAAGCGGGGCTATTATTGTTGAGCACGTTTTTTCCCTGCCGGGGCTGGGGAGGCTTATTCTGTCGGCTATTTACCAGAGGGATTTTCCGGTGATTCAGGGGGGGGTTATTTTTGTTACGGCCCTCTTTTGTCTTGTGAATTTTTTTGCGGATATTCTTTATCTGTGGGTTAATCCGAGAATCAGGGCGATATAGTGGGGCAGGATGTTCTTCTTGATATAAAAGACCTTGCGGTGGAGTTTTCCGCGCACCGCAGCAGGATTCAGGCCCTGCGGGGGGTTGATATTACTTTGCTTGCGGGCCAGTTTCACGCTCTTGTGGGGGAGTCGGGCGCGGGCAAGACGGTTACGGCTTTTACTGTTTTGCGGCTTCTGCCGCCGGAGGCGGGCGTTGTGCGGGGCTCTGTTCTTTTTCAGGGCCACGAGCTTCTGACGATGCCGGAGGATGTTCTGCGTAATCTGCGCGGCAGGGAAATCAGCATGATTTTTCAGGAACCATCGAAGTACCTAAACCCCTCCATGAGGGCGGGCAGGCAGGTTATGGAGAGCGCCACTTTTCATCTGGGGTATTCGGACAAAGCCGCGCGGGAATACACGGAGGAGCTTTTTGCCCGCGTGGGTCTTCCCGCCGATGACGAGACTTTCCGGCGTTACCCCCATGAGTTTTCCGGGGGCATGAGGCAGAGGCTTATGATTGCTATGGCCGTGGCCTGCTCTCCGTCCCTTCTCATTGCGGACGAGCCGACTACGGCTCAGGACGTGGGGGTTCAGAGGCAGATTATTGAGCTTTTACAGGACATCAGGGCGGCTTCGCGCACGGCTATTCTCTATGTTACCCACGATATTGGTCTTGTGAAGTACGCCGCGGATTATGTTTCCATTATCTATGCGGGGAAAATTATTGAGTCGGCTCCCCGGGACATTTTATTTTCAGAGCCTCTTCATCCGTATACGCGGCTTCTTTTGGCTTCGATTCCGGGCAGGGACAAGAGGGGGCGCCGTCTTCAGGGGGTGCCGGGCGCAAGTCCCCGGCCTGATGATATTCCTTCCGGCTGCGCTTTTCACCCCCGCTGTCCCCTTGCCCTTGCGCAGTCCCTCAAGGAGTGCCGCGAGACGGTTCCGCCCCTCATCAGGCTCAAGAGCGCCCACCGCTGCGCCTGCTTTTTTTCGGGAAAGGAGCTGCCTCCGGTATGAGCGCTATACTCCGTGTGGAAAACCTGTGCAAAACTTTTTCCGGGGCAGGGCTTTTCCGGCGCCGGCCTGTGGCCGCCCTGAAAAACCTCAGCTTTGAGATAGAGGAGGGGGAGATTTTCGGCCTTGTGGGAGAGTCCGGTTCCGGCAAGACAACCCTTGCGCGGACAATTCTTTTTCTGGAGGAGCCTTCTTCCGGTTTTGTGTACTTTCAGGGCGCGCGCCTGAACGGGCTTTCGCGGAGCGCCTTGCGCGGCATGAGGCCGCGTATGCAAATCATTTTTCAGGACCCGCACAGCGCCTTAAATCCGCGCCGCACAATTCTAGAGAGCATGGAGGAGGGCCTCAAGAACCTCGGAGTTCGCCGCGAGAAGCGGCGCGAAGGAGTGAGGGACCTTCTTGACCATGTAGGAATCCCCTGGTCTCAAAAGGACTGGTACCCCCACGAGTTTTCAGGAGGCCAAAAACAGCGCATCATCATAGCCCGCGCCCTCTCCATGAAACCCGCCTTTCTCATTTTGGACGAGCCTGTTTCCAACCTTGATGTTTCGATTCAGGCCGGCATCATCAACCTTCTTTTGGATTTGAAGCGCGAGTATAATCTTACCTATATGTTTATTTCCCACGACCTTGACCTCATAGGGTATTTGAGTACCCGCATAGGCGTCCTCAAAGACGGGGAGCTTATTGAATCAGGCGAGGCCGAAGAGATTTTTTCCCGCCCCCAGCACCCCTACACGCGGGAGCTTGTAGAAAATCCCCTCAGTTTTATGAATACTGGAACTGCCGCCGGAACGTCCGGCGAAAATGAGGTTACATAATGAGTTTTTGGAAAAATTACACAGCGAAAATTGCGCTTTTCCGCATCGGCCTTGCGGCCCTTGCCCTGTGCGCGTGCGCCGCAAACCCGCTCCCGCTCTGTGCAAAGGGCGCCCCTGAGGAAAGACCCTTCAGGTTCGCCCTTCTGGGAAGCCCCGACACGCTGGACCCCCACAAGACAGCAGGCACCCTGACCTTTCAGGTGCTCAAAAGCATCTACGATACCCTCGTGGAACCCGATGAAAAGGGAGCCATTGTTCCCGCCCTCGCGGAAAGCTGGACAATATCAGGAGACGGCAGGCTGTGGACATTCCATCTCCGGGGAGGCGTTGTTTTCCATAACGGCGAAACCCTGACAAGCCGGGACGTAAAAGCCTCCCTTGACAGAATGAGAAACCCCCTAACAGCAAACCCCCAGGCCCACGAGTACGCAGCCATTACGGACACGAGAACCCCTGACGAAAGAACGCTGGAACTCGTCCTTTCCGGCCCCTCCGCCCCCCTCCTCGCGGCCCTGGCCTCAGGCTGGAGCGCGATTCTCCCCGCAAGCCTCATAGAAAAAGGCCACGACTTTGCCTCTCACCCCGTGGGAACAGGGCCCTTTGTCTTTGGGCAGTGGCTGCGCGACAACAAAGTCAGCCTGAAAAAGAACCCCTCCTACTGGATGCCCGGCCTCCCCAAAATTTCCGCCCTTGAGTTTCGCGTCATACCCGAAAGAGCAGTCCAGGTACAGGGCCTCCTCACAGGAGAACTTGACGCGGCGGAACTCTACGATGCCGGGGACGCCGCCCTCCTCGAAAAATCCTCCACCGCGAAAATAGAAAAAGGCTTAAGCTCCTTTGTCCAGGTCGTAGCCATAAACACGTCGCGCCCCCCCCTGTCCGACCCTCGCGTCCGGCAGGCCCTGAATCACGCGGTTGACAGACAGAAAATCCTCGACATAGCCTACGGAGGAGGCAGCCCCATCGGAACCTTTATGGATTCAGGCGACCCCTACTACAAGGATTTTACGGGCCTCTACCCCTACGACCCCGAAAAAGCCGCAAACCTTATCCGCGAAGCCGCGCCTTCCTTTGAAAAACCCCTTGAAATAGCCGTACCGCAGAACTTCGAATACCACGTACGAGCCTCTCAGCTCTACAAAGAAATGTTCGCCAAAGCGGGAATCCCCACAACCATACGCCTCGTTGACTGGTCAACATGGCTCTCCGAAATATACGGCAAATCGAATTTCGACCTCACGGTCATAGCGCACACAGGAAAACTCGACCCCGACCTCCGCCTCGCAAACTACGGACGCGAAAAAAACTACGTCCGCTGGACAAACGCCGAAAACTCAAAGCTCCTCGCCCAAGCGCGAAC
>JAITGB010000091.1 GCA_031280945.1 Spirochaetales bacterium | reverse complement strand
AACGCGAGACAGAATCACACCAACCAAAGCGGAGCGCGCCAGCGCGCGCTCCGCGCGGCGGAAGATTCAATCACCAAATCGGGCTTTGGCGCGAAGTTCGACGAATATCTTCTGTCGTTATTGAAATAAAAAGGCCGCGCGGACGGGCAGGCGCGTCTGTGCGCTGCGCGGTATATGCGGAGCAGGATAAAATTCCGGTTCGTCAGGCCGGAATTTTTATGTTTAAGGAGAAGAAACTGCAAAACCTCGGTTTTTCAGTACATTTTATTTTTAATGAGGAGAATTATTGTGAAAAATGCAAAGTTGATGGTCCTGGCAGCGCTTATTGCCGCGGCGGCTGCCGGCTGCTCATCAGGACCACGGGTGAAAGTCGAGGAACTTGAAAGCAAGGGAACCGCGGCGAATATTCCCACTCCCGACTGGATTAAGGACTACATCGGCAAAGGAGTTTCGGCGCTGCAGGCCCAGCCCCAGTTCAAAGACAAATACTGTATTGTCGGCTCGGAAAGCGGGGTAAACAAACAGTTCGCTCTGACCTGGGCCGACAGCTTCAGCGCCCAGCAGCGGATTGGAGCTATGCTGAGAACAAACATCGCAAGCCAATACAATGCGAAAGTAGAGGCCAGCGCGCAAAGTAGCGGCGGCGGCTCTTCAGCATCGCCCCAGGGAACCGGCTCCGGTGACTTTAAGCAGTCCATCGACAATTCCATCAACGCCGTAGTGAGCGTAAGCTATTCCGGCGCGCAGCGCGAAGCGGACTGGTGGATTTTAACCCGCCGCTATGACCCGGACCAAAAAGACGTATATTCCGATGAGTATACCGCCTATGTGCTGTACACCATCCCCAAGGCTGAATTAAACCGGCAAATCGCCTCCGCCCTTGAAACGAGCGTATCAAAAGATTCGGCTTTGTATGACATCACTATTGCCCTGGCGCAGGATATTCTGCGTGGCAGGGTTGATGTGATGAGCGAGCCCAAGTAAACTTAAGGGGCCAGTGTGGAGCGCTGCCGGTTAATCTGACGGCGGAGTGTATCCGCGGCCGGTATCGCTGCCGCGCCCTCCACAGGGGGGGGCAGGCGACTGCGCCGCGCTTTGCGCGGCGGCCTGCGCAAGGGATTGGAGGGGACCAACGGTGCCACGGCGCTGCCGCGCCGTGGCCGAAGCCCCGCAGAAAAGCCGAAGGCTTTTTGAGGAATTGGAGCGGATAGCCCCCCTCAAAAACGCGATTAGGACCACAGCCACGTAGTGCTGGTATGAGGCACTTAGCCTGATTCTGCGTATAGTTTCAAGCCGCGTTTTATCGGGCTTGAGGGTTTTTTCGGGTCTTCCCGAAAAAATGCGCCCAATCTTTTCTATAGACAAAATTTTTACCTCCTTATACTATTTATTCATAGATGTTTACAGCAAGGAATTTACCTGTTTATTTTTGCGCGCTTTTTTTGGCGCTTCTTTTCTCTTGTTCGGGGCCGTCCGGGGGCTTGAGGGATGGGTACTACACGGCGGAGGCTGCTTCTT
Source organism: Spirochaetales bacterium (assembly GCA_031280945.1). Classification (GTDB taxonomy): domain Bacteria; phylum Spirochaetota; class Spirochaetia; order DTKZ01; family DTKZ01; genus JAISAF01. Next base: position 3,795 of record JAITGB010000091.1, on the reverse strand, counting down.
TTGATGCCTACGGCTGGAAGGAGTTTATTACGATATGCGTGTGGAACGGCAGGATTGTTACTGTGGAATACAATGCGAAGAACTCAAGCGGTTTTATCAAGTCCTGGGATATGAATTATATGCGTACCATGAACGCTGTTTCGGGGACGTACCCTAACGAATATACCCGGCTCTACGCGGGGGATTTTCTTGCGAAGCAGGACGCGGAGTCTTTGGATGCCGTAACCGGGGCTACGGAATCGGGCGAGACTTTCAAGCGTCTTGCTTCGGCTGTCCTCAGAAGCGCTGTGGAGGGGAATGCTGCGGTGGTTTTGGTGAATATGGGGGAATCGAGCTTTTGAAAATAGGTAACAGTATCGGTAAAAGAATCCTCGTTACCGCGACCGGAGTGGTTATCCTGCTTTCGCTGATACTTGTGAGCGTCATGACCTATTTTATGAATTCCCTTACGGACAGTATTCTTATGGACACTTTGCAGCCTATGGCAAAAACCGCTGCTTCGAGCGTTCAGGGAAATCTCCATCTGCTGGCGGATAAAATTTTTATAACGCGGGACAATTATGTTTTTGTCAATCCGGCTGCGGGGGAGGAGGACAAGAGGGCTGTACTCACAAGAACTCAAGGGGGGATTGAGTTTGTGTGGCTCGGCCTGTATACGGCGGAGGGGGAGCTTGAGGTGGGGGGCGAAAACTGTCCGCCTTCAATTAAGGACTGGTACCTTTTTTCCATGATGCGGGACACCGCGAACCTCGCTATCGAAGATACCCTGAACGGGCCTGAGGGGCTTCAAATCGTTATGGGGGCTCCTATACTGAACAGGGGGCGGATTACGGGGTTTCTTGTGGGAAGCTACAGGTACGATATATTAAACGATGTTCTTTCCAACATTAACATAGGGGCGGGGAGTACGGCCTTTATCATCAATGAGGAAGGAAAGCTCATGGCCCACAGGGACGTTGAGAAGGTGCGGCGGGGTGAGTCGCTTCTGGATATTTCCAGCGCTTCTGTCCATGAGCTTTTAAGCAAGATGTCCCGGGGCGAGACGGGTTCCCTGAAAGTTGATGATTTTTCAAGCCGCCATTTTTTCTGCTATGCGCCTGTACGGGGGACGCGCTGGTCGCTCGCAATCCAGACTCCCCGAAGCGATTTTTCCTCTGCGGCGTCTCAGGCTATTTTTATCAGCATCTACGTAACGCTTTTTCTTCTTTTTCTCTTTATTTTTGTTTTTACTTTTTTTCTCAAGGATACTCTTACGGAGCCCCTGCGCCTTATAACGATGAACGCCCACAGGGTTGCCCTGGGGCAGTTTATCCGCAAGCTGCCGGACCATCTTGTGGGCAGGGAGGATGAGATAGGCCAACTGGGGGACGCCTTTGTAAGTATGTCCGATTCCATCGAAGGCGTTATCAACGATATTGAGCTTATTACCCGCGCGGCGAGGGCGGGGAACCTGGGCGTGAGGGTTGACCTGTTTGCCCTGTACGGGGATTACGACCGCATTATAGGCGGGGTTAATACCACTTTGGATGTTATTTGTTCCCAGCTTGATGCTGTGCCGGAGGCCCTGGCTTTTTTCAATGAGTCGCGGAAGATGCTCTACCACAACAGGGCCATGGCCCGCTTTCTCGTGCGGCACGGCCTCTCTGCCACAGACGGAAAACTCCTCGAACGTATTGTCGCATCGGGGCCCTCCGGTGAGTTTTCTTCTGAGGCGGCTTCCCTTTTTGAGCCTGTGGGGGCAACCTCCGCAATGTATTCCGCGGATATTACGCTTCCGGTGCCGGACGGCAGGTTTAATTACACCTTAAGCCTCCGGCGTACGGGTTCGGGGCAGGAGACGGACGGAGGAGCCGAGGCTGTTCTTGACGGCACGGGTGAGGCTGTCTGCGTTATGATGATTTTAAGCGATGTAACCCTGCTTACAAAGGCGAGGGACGATGCGCAGATGGCAAGCAGGGCCAAGAGCGATTTCCTCGCCAATATGAGCCACGAGATGCGTACTCCCATGAACGCGATTATCGGTATGACGAACATAGCGAAGTCTTCTTCCGATGTGGAGAGGAAAAATTACTGTCTTGAAAAAATTGACGAGGCTTCAAATCATCTCCTCGGCGTTATTAACGATATTCTTGATATGTCCAAAATCGAGGCGAACAAGTTTGAGCTTTCCTTCGCGGAATTCGACTTTGAAAAGATGCTGCAGAAAGTTGTGGGCGTTGTGAGTTTCCGCGTGGACGAAAAACGCCAAAACTTCAGCGTTACCATAGACAAGGATATTCCGCGGATTCTTGTGGGCGATGACCAGAGGCTCGCCCAGGTTATAGCGAACCTGCTTTCCAACGCGGTAAAGTTTACGCCGGAGGAGGGGGAGCTCTGCCTTGAGGCGAAATTTACGGGCGAGACGGACGGGGTGTGCGGCCTGCGCATTACGGTGAGCGATACGGGCATAGGCATAAGCGCGGAGCAGCAGAACAAACTTTTTACGTCTTTTGAGCAGGCGGACGGCAGCATTTCCCGCAAGTTCGGCGGTACGGGACTGGGCCTTGCGATTTCCAAGCGCATCGTTGAGATGATGGGCGGCAGGATTTGGGTTGAGTCCCAGCTGGGCAAGGGTTCGCATTTTATTTTTACTTTGGAAGCGAAACGGGGCGAAGACACCCAGTTCTGTCCGCTTGCTCCCGGCGTCAACAGGCAGACGGTAAGGGTTCTGGCTGTTGATGACGCTCCTGAAATACGCGAATACGTGGGCGAGCTTATGCAGAGGCTGGGCATTTCCTGCGACCTTGCGGGAAGCGGGGACGAGGCATGCGCCCTTATCGGAAAAAACGGTCCCTACGATATTTATTTTGTTGACTGGAAGATGCCGGGCATGAGCGGCATTGAGCTTTCCCGCCGGATAAAAAGCGGCGAGGGGGGCCATTCTGTTGTTATTATGATTTCCGCGACAGAGTGGAGCCACATCGAAGATGAGGCGAAAAGCGCGGGGGTTGACAAGTTTATCCAGAAGCCGCTTTTTCCCTCCGCGATTGCCGATTGCATTAACGAATGTCTTGGTTCATCTGATGAAGCTGTCTCTCCGCCCGAGGAGGAGGCGGATAATCTTGAGGGTTACCGCATAATTCTGGCGGAGGACGTTGCCATTAACCGCGAGATTGTCCTGTCCGTGCTGGAGCCTACGGGTCTTCTCATCGACTGTGCGGAATCCGGCAGGGAGGCCCTGGAGCTTTTTAGCGCTTCGCCGGAAAAATACAATATGATATTTATGGACGTACACATGCCGGAGATGGACGGCTACGAGGCAACTCGCCGTATCCGCGCCCTTGCTCTTGCCGAGGCGAAAACCATCCCGATTGTGGCCATGACCGCCAACGTGTTCCGCGAGGATATTGAAAAATGCCTTGCGGCTGGTATGAACGACCACATTGGAAAGCCTATAGATTTTGACGAAGTGTTTACGAAACTGAAAAGGTATCTTGCGAAACAATAAGCCCCTGCTGCGTGGTGGTAGGCCGCCCGCCCGAAGGGCGGGCGGCGGGGTTATAGGCCGTGCGCGAAGCGCACGGGCCGCCTGCTGACAGCAGGCGGCCAGCCCCTGGGCCGCGCAAGGGATTGCAGCGGAAAGCCCGCAGGAAGCGCATGGGCGCTTACGAGGACTTGGAGCGCAAAGCCCGGCTCCGGAATTTCCCGCCGGAGGCGGGAAATTCCGGGGATGCGCCCAGCTCCTGACCTCCTTCCTACTGAATCGAAGTAAAAATCTCCGTAACAGCCTTTTTGTCAAGGTCAAGGTAGCCCGCC
>JAITGB010000073.1 GCA_031280945.1 Spirochaetales bacterium | reverse complement strand
CCGCCCTTGCGCCGAAACTTGACAGTTTTTGCATTGGGGCGGGAGCCGAGTTTACCGCCGTAAAAAACCTTGTGGTGGAAGTGGGGATTTTCAAGCCCTTCTACTTTTCGGAAACCTATAAGACAGGCGGCGCGGAATTCAAACTGAAAAAAGAGAAGCAGTGGCTTTTTGGCATTAACGGGGCGTATAAGTTTTTGTAGGGCTGCGAGAGGGTTTTCTGTCTGCCCCTGGGCCGCGCAAGGGTTTTGCTCCGATTCTGCCGGTTCGCTGAAGCGAACCGTAATGTCGCAAAACCAACGGATTGGAGGGGGCGCGAAGCGCGCCCAACGGGCCGGAGCCCCGCAAAGCCCGGCTTTGCTTTTTTTGCCGGAGGCAAAAAAAGCAGAGATGCGCCCAACTTCTTCTTGTCCTGAAAGCTCTGCTTGCCGCCTTGCTATTTCCGGCGGAAACCGGTAAAATTCATGTATTCGCCATTTCATGCCGATAGTGAGGGTATTATGATAGGAATAAAAATCGCCGACGGCAGCTATATTCCCATTCTTGACGAAACGGACAAGAGCAAGAAAAAGGTCATTTTGACTACCGTGCGGGATGCGCAGCCTTCGGTTCAAATCGATTTGTACCGGTCTGCGGACAGCGGCATGATGAATCCTTCCTATTTGGGCAGTCTGAAGCTCGACGACCTTGAAAATGCCCAGCAGGGGGAGCCAGAGATTGAGCTTCTCGTTAATATAGATGAGGATGGGAATCTTGTGGCTTCGGTCAGGGATTTGAACGGCGAGAACGAAAAGAGTTTGGCAGTGGGCATTGATTCCGCGTCTTCAGGGGAGCCGGATGGTTCTCCTGATTTTACGCTTTCATCTCCCGCGGAGGGCGGGGATGAGAAGCCGGACAAAGTTCCCAAGTATTCCTCCATGAACGGGCAAAGTATCTACGGCTACAAAGGCAAAAAAAACAATAAACCCTTGATTCTTATAGCGTCCCTTGCGATGCTCTTCGCGGCTATTGTCGCGGTGGGCATTATTTTCCTTTTTCCGAGGCCGGACGATTCGGCGCCTGTTGCGCAAAAGCCGGAGTCTTCCCGGCCCCAGACGGTTCAGAGCGCGCCCAAAGAGACTGCGCCTCCCGTGCAGCCGGCGCAGCCACCCTATGGGACGGAAAACTCCGCGGCTCAAAAACCCGCTGCTCCGCCTCCGGCCCAAAAGCCGGCTCCCGCTGCTCCGGCCCAGGCCGCAAAGCCCGCTCCCGCGGCGGGCGCGGGTCAAAAGAATGTCGGCGTGTGGTACACAATCGTAAAGGGCGACAATCTATGGAATTTGTCCAAGTCCTTCTACCGTACGCCCTGGTTGTACAAGAAAATCGCTGTCGAAAACGGCATAAAAAATCCTGACCTGATTTTCAGGAACAACAGAATCTACATTCCCGATGTAGAGACGGCGCGGAGAAAATAGGAATGGCTCATTCTGAAAAAAACCGTTCTTCAGGCGATATAGTTTTTGATACTTCCTCGGGTATCTCCGAGGAAGACCAAAAGGAGATTCTCGCTAAAATCGATATGGTCGCGCGGGAGAACCGTATTCAGGCCCCCAAAGGGGAGCAGCGTTCCCGCGCGAAGCACAAAGGCTACGCTTTCCCCCTCTTCGTCCATCTCGGCGCTCTTGTTCTTTTGGTGAGCGTTTTTTTTATTCTTTCGGCGGCCCACAGGAGCAGCGAGACCGATATTCGCGGCGCGAAGGCGGCCCAGTTGTCCTTTGAGGGCAGGCTCCTTCAGGAACTGCAGAGGGAAACCGCGGCCCTGCTGCGCGAAAAGGAGCAGCAGATTGATTCTGTTCTGGCGCGCCTTTCGGATATTGACGGAGAGCGCGGCAGGCTGCGCTCCGGGATGGAGGCGAAAATCGAGGCCCGCGAGAAGGAACTGCGGGGAAGACTTTCGGAAGAAGTTCAGGCGGAACGCGAGAGGCTTACGCGGGATGGGGTTTCCGGCGCGGCTTTTGACGAGAGGCTCCGCTCTTTTGAGGCGGAAAAAACCGTTCTCCTTCTGGATGAGCTTAACGCGTTCAGGCACGGGGCGGACGCGGAGCGGGATGCCCTTGAGAAAAACCTCGCAGCCCTGGGCCGGCAGTTTCAGGGCACCCTTGAAACCCTGCGGGCGGAGCGTACGCAAATTCTTGAAAACTCCCGAATAAAGGAAACGGAACTCCGCGAACAGCTCGCGGCAAAGATGAAAAACGAGGCTTCGCAGGGAGGCAGGGCGGACCTTGAATCCGCACGGGAAGAGCTGGGCCGTCTCGCGGAGAACAAGGAACGCTCTACTCTTATTGAGGGACAGATTGACGGCTACCTGTACGCCATCGCCCGTCATATTCAGGCGGACAGGCTTGGGGAGGCTTCGCAGTCAATCAAGGTTATGCGCGATTTTTTGAACGAACCTTCCCTGCAGAGGTTTCCTAACATTGAAAGCCGCAGGGATATTTACCTTATCACTTTATCGTCCCTTTCCTCTCTCGTTGACAAAAATCTGAATAACCAGCGGGAAGCGCGGAGCATTTCTGAAATTTTGCAGAACGGGGCACAGGTTTTGCCTGCTCCTGGTATTGAGCCCGGCTGGCAGGAGGCTGCCAGGGAATTCACGAGCGCGGAAACCCTTGTAGCGGCGGGAAAGTACGAGGAGGCCCTTGGGCATTACGCTCAGGCCCTGGCCTTTCTTCCGGGCGGAGGGGCTCAGGCAAACCTGATTCGGGATAGTCTTATCCGGGCGGCTTCGCAGAATGGGGAAAAGCCTGCTGCGGCGGAGTCTCAGGAGCCCCAAAATGACCCTGCTGCGGCTCGCCTTCTTAGGGAGGCTGAGGGTCAGCTTGCAGAGGGCCAGTACAGGGCTGCGGCTTCTTCTTTTGTTTCGGTTGTGGACCGCTATCCCCGTTCAACACAGGTGCGCGCTGCCCTGCGCGGAATACAGCAGGCTGTTGACGCCCAGAGCGCGGCGGCGGCGGAGGCGGGAGCAAGTTCAGCGGCCTCCTACGAAACCACCCTGCAAACCCTCAGAGAGCAGAATTCGTCTCTTGCGCAGACGCTGGAGACGCTGCGCAAGACCCACCAGATAGACCTTAAAACCCAGGAAGTGAGGCTGCGCAATGAGCTTGCCGGCGCATCGGCGGCAAACGCCGCGGGGGCGAGCGGAGCCGCGGCCCTGCAGGCCCAGATTGCGGAGTTAAAACGCGCTCACGGGGTTGAACTGGGCGAACAGGAAAAACGTATCCACGCGGAGCGCGATGCCTCTGTAACGGCGGCGGAGGCCAAATACAAACGTCTTCAAAGCCTCTACGAGGAGTACGGCAAAAAAGAGGATGCGGCCCTGAAGGGCGGAGATGCCCGCCTTCCCGAAGCGCGGGGCTTTCTGAACGATTTCTTGAACTCAAACGAGCTAAAAGCTGTTTTCCCCGAATTTGCGGAAAGAATGAAGCGGCATTTGAAATAAAAAAACCAGGGGAAAGTCTCTTCCCCAAAAAAACTACTTTACCTGCATTACTTCAACGCCGTCCCAGTCTTCGGGAGGCGGATTCAGGGCGTACACCCTGCACCGCGCGAGGAGATTCCCGGCGTTAAAATCCCTGGGCAGGATTTCAAGCACTTTGCGGAATTTTGCCGCGGCCTTGTCAAACTCACGGTTATAGTAAAACTCCATACCTCCGTTGTGGTGGTTCCACGCTCTTTTTTCCTCGGCAGTGAGCTTTCTTTTCACCGTGTAGATTTTAACTCCTTGAGTTTTTCCCTTGACGGCGGCGGTATCAAGAAGCCGCGCGGGGAACTTGCCCTGCAGCTCGGCGTAAATGCTTTCCGAAATGAGAATCTCTTCGCGGTAGATTTTCGTAAGCCCTTCCATGCGGGAAGCGAGGTTTACCATATCCCCTATGACGGTGTAGTCCATTTTGCGTTCGCTGCCGATGTTTCCCACGGTAACGATGCCGTAGTTAATGCCTATGCCTATGGTAAACTCCGGTTTTCCCGCTTTTTTCTGATGCCGGTTAAATTCCTTGAGCGCATCGAGCATATCAAAGGCGGAGAGTACGGCCTGCAGGGCATCATCATCGTGCTGTATGGGGGCTCCCCAAAAGGCCATAATTGCGTCGCCTATATATTTGTCAACGATGCCGCTGCGGTTCATGATGATGTCAACCTGACCGGAAAAGTAGCGGTTTAAGGAGCTTACAACTTCATCGGGAGGCATATTCTCGGATATGGCCGTAAAACCCCGTATGTCCGAAAAAAGAACCGCGAGCATTCTGTTGTCTCCAACGAGCATGGATTCCGGCGCCGCAAAAAATTTGTCGATGAGGTCTTTTGGGACATACTTCTGAAAGATTTGCCGTATTCGCTGTTCCTTCTTCTGGGCAAGCACCGCGTCAAAGGCGTAGCGCTTGATTTCCCTGTAGGCCCTGTCAAGCTCGTTAATCATAATATTGAAGGTCTGGGCAAGGCGGCCTGTTTCATCACTAAATTCCACCTCAACGCGGGAGGCCATATCGCCTGAGTGTATTATTCCATTCATGGCCTCTACAACCCGCACAAGGGGCCTCGTAAGAATGTTGGCAAAAAAGAATAAAAGAAGAACGGCGGCGGCGCAGGCCCCGGCAATCATAAAAATTGTCTGCGTTGTTATAGCTTTTACGTCGCTGTAAAAAGCGGCTTTCTCTTCGGTTAAAAAGATGTGCCAGCCAAAAGGGGCAAAGTAAAAGCTCCTCGCCACCCTCTCACCGCCTCCGGCAGTAAAAGCCAGTATGCTTCCGTCGTTTTCCTGAACAACAACGGCAAGCTCCTCCTGCTCTTCCGGCAGAACCGAGAAGTCTTCCGAGGTAGTCATAACAACGGCGAGCCTGCTGTCTAAGGCAAAAATTATTTCTGTATCGCTGAGGAGCATACCCTGGGCGTAATAGGCTATAGCGCCCTTGGCGACTTCTATCATATCCTCTCTTTCGCTAAACCCATTCTCAACAAGGAGATTCCACTGGCTTTCCGTGTATTTCTCCAAAGTTGAGGCCTTGAAGCCCAAAAACTCCTGAGCAACCCGGGTTATGCCTTGAGTCCCCGCAAAGTAGGAGGCTGTCCCCGCCAGCACCAGCGTTACGATTATGAGAGGCAAAACCACAACGATAATTTTCAACCGAATGGTCATATTGACCAGTTTACGCGAAAGTAGCATAGAAATTCAATATGCTATATATTTCTCAATTATGAAGACCCCCCTCTATGTTCTGGACGGCTACAGCCTTATCTATCGTTCCTATTTTGCCTTTATACGCAATCCCCTGCGTAATGCCCGCGGGGAGAACACCTCGGCCCTGTTCGGCTTTTACCGCTCGCTCTTTGCCCTGTTCCACGAGAAAAGACCTGAATACTTCGCAATCATCCTCGATTCAAAAACCCCCACCTTCCGCCATGAGATGTACCCCGAATACAAGATGACGCGGCAGAAAACCCCGGACGAACTCAAAGCCCAGATTCCCCTCATTGAGGAAATAGCCGCCGCCCTGGGAATCCCCGCCCTGAGGGTGGACGGCGTTGAGGCCGACGACATTATGGCAAGCTACGCCGCACGATGCGCGGAAGAAAAAAGGCCCTGCTACATCATATCCGGGGACAAAGACCTCCTGCAAATGGTTGGCGACGAGGTAAAAATTCTCAGGCCGGAGAAAGGTGATTTCCTTGAAATGGGCAGGGAGGAAGTTTTCTCTTCGTGGGCAGTGTACCCTGAGCAGATTGTCGACTACCTCTCCCTCGTGGGCGACACCTCGGATAATGTACCCGGAGCAAAGGGCATAGGCGAAAAAACCGCGGCCAGCCTTTTGGAGGAATTCCACGACCTTGACACCCTCTACAAAAAACTCGATGCGGTAAAAAGCGCCTCATGGCGCAAAAAGCTGGAGGAAGGCCGCGACTCCGTGTACCTCAGCAAAAAACTTATACAGCTCAAAAGCGACGTTCCCCTTCCGCCGGAACTCCCCAAACTGCCCCCCCTCAACGCGGAAGCCGCCCAGCCCCTCTTCGTGCGGCACAGCATGAAAATCCTCGCCGACGAAGCCAAAAAATTCGCCCCCTCCCCCAAAAAAGGCGCAAAAAAAAGCTCCCCGGCGGGAGACGAACTCCTCTTTGACGAACCCTCCCCCGCCGAAACTGAAAACCGCGCTGAAGGCCCCGGACTAGCAGCCAACGCCGCAGCCGGAGCTCCCCCCGCTTCCCAGCCCCCCAGGGAGAAAGACGCCGCAGCCGCGCCGGGAATCTACGAAACCGTAAGCACAGCCGAAGCCTTAGACGCATGGGTTGAAAAAGTCCTCGCGGCACAGGTTTTCGCCTTCGACACGGAGACAACCGACTTCGACCCCCACACCGCCAGCCTCGTCGGCTTCTCCCTCTGCGTTGAAAGCGGAAAAGCCTGCTACGTTCCCGTCATCGCGCCCTTCGGCCAGGGCATGGGCCTGGAAACCGCCCTCCCCCGCCTGAAAAAAATCCTCGAAGCCCCCAACGTAAAAATAATTGGGCAAAACCTCAAATTCGACTACAAAATCATGAGCGCAAAAGGCATCCGCTTTATCCCCGGCTTCGACACAATGCTCGCCGCGTGGCTCCTCTGTGCCGACTCAGGCAGCTACAGCATGGACAGACTCGCCGAACAGTACCTTGATTACAAAACCCTGCACTACACCGATGTCGTATCAAAAGGCGAAACCTTCGACTCCGTCCCCCTGGAAACCGCCACGCGCTACGCCGCAGAGGACGCCGACATCACCTTCCGCCTGTACGAAATCTTCTCAAAACTCCTCGCCCAAAGAGGACTCGAAAAACTCTTCTTTGAACTTGAAATGCCCCTCGTACGCATACTCGCCGATATGGAACTCGAAGGCATAGGACTTGACCCCGCAGTTCTCGAAACCTACGGCCAGGAACTGGAAAAGGACCTCAACAAACTGCAAAACGAAATCTACCAGCTCGTAGGACGGGAATTCAACATCAACTCCACAAAACAACTCCAGGACATCCTTTTTAAGGAAAGGCATCTGGCCCCCTCCAAAAAAACAAAAACAGGCTACTCCACGGACACCTCCGTTCTCGAAGAACTCGCCCGCGAAGACCCCGTACCCGAAAAAATCCTCACGCACAGAACCCTCTCAAAACTCAAATCAACCTACGTGGACTCACTCCCCCGCCTCATAAACCCCAAAACAGGCCGCGTCCACACAAACTTCCAGCAGACAGGAACCGCCACAGGACGCCTCTCCAGTAAAGACCCCAATCTGCAGAACATACCCATCAAGGAAGCCGAAGGCCGCCGCATCAGAGGCGCCTTTATACCCGCCCGCGGTAAAGTCTTCCTCAGCGCCGACTACTCCCAGATTGAACTCGTCATCCTCGCCCACCTCTCAGGCGACCCCGGCCTCCTGGGAGCCTTCCACAGCGGAAAAGACGTCCACGCCCTCACAGCCTCCCTCATCTTCGGCGTTGACCAAAAAGACGTAAGCGCCGAAGAACGCCGCATCGCAAAAACCATCAACTTCGGCGTCATGTACGGCATGAGCGCCTTCCGCCTCTCAAAAGAACTCAGTATACCCCGCAGCGACGCCGCCCGCTTTATAGAATCCTACTTTGCCCGCTACAGCAAAATTCAGGACTTTATAGCCAAAACCGTCGCCGGAGCCGAAGAAACAGGCAGCGTAAAAACCCTGCTGGGCCACGAAAGACCCATACTCGCCATAACAAGCAGAAACAAAACCGAAAGAATGGGAGCCCAAAGGGTTGCCGTCAACACCCCCATACAGGGAAGCGCCGCCGACATCGTAAAACTCGCCATGCTCCGCATAGACGAAAAACTTGAAAAGGAAAACCTCTCCTCCCGCCTCATACTCCAGGTTCACGATGAACTCATCTTTGAAGTCCCCCAAACCGAAATCCAGCGCATGAAAGAACTCGTGCAGGAAGAAATGGAGGCAGCCTACACCCTCACAGCCCCCTTGCGGGTAAGCATAGAAACCGGAAAAAGCTGGGGGGAAATGCACTAATGCTCATAGGACTCACCGGAAAATACTGCTCAGGAAAAAGCGAAGCCGCCAAATTTCTCGCCGAAAAAGGACTGCGCATCATCGACGCCGACGCCCTCGGCCACCAGGTCCTCGAAGAGCGCAAAGAAGAGGTAGCCGCCGCCTTCGGAAACACATACATCACCAGCGACGGCCGCATCGAGCGCCGCTCACTTGGCCGCCTCGTCTTCGCGGACGCAGAAAAACTCCTCACACTCGAGGCAATCGTCCACCCCCGCGTGAAAGAAAAAATCGCGGCTCTTCTTGCCGCCTCAGATGAACCCACAGTCATCCACGCCGCCCTCCTTTTTTACGGCGGCCTCGACGCGCTGTGCAGCCGCATCATTATCGTCGAAGCCCCCCTCCTCGACAGAATAAACCGCGCCCTCGCGCGGGACAACCTCGGCATCTGGGCCGTTTTTCGCAGAATCCGCAAACAGAAAAATCTCATCCCTCAATTTTCGCAGCTACCTGCCGATACTCTAGTTGTAAAGAACGCGGGTACCCGCGGAGAACTGCGGGAAGCGGTTTTTGCCGCACTATCCCGGTTGGAGAGGGTATGGAACGGAACAAAATACTTTTAATCATTCTCTCGGCCTGCCTGTTTTTGGCAGCCATCGTGAGCGTCGGCCTCTGGTTTTTTTATCCCCGCGAACAAGCGGTAGGCCTCTCGCAGCAAACAGAAGAAACGCACACCTCAGGAGACGACCCCATTGAATGGGTCAGGCGCAGCGACTTTCCCGCCCTGTCCCAGGCCCCGCAGGAACAGCAGGAAGACATGATTATCGTCTACGGCGAAAGCGGAGAAGAAAATAAAACCGCAGCAGCCCCAACGCCTCCCGAATCCGTCCCCTACACAGCAAAACCCCCGGCCCCGGCAGTCTCCGCGCCCGTAGAAAAACCCGCCCCCCCGCCGGCCCCCGTCAAACCCGCGCCCCCCAAAACAGCAAAAGCGCCCAAACCCGCCCCGCAAAAAACCGCATCGGTAAAAGAATACTCAATTCAGGTCGGAGCGTATTCCACCCGCAGCCGAGCCGAGGAAATGAACCAGGTCCTCAAAGCCAAAGGACTCGCCGGCTGGGTCTTCTACGCAGACGGCCGCAACGTGTACCGCCTGCGCATCGGCCCCTACACCAACAAAGCCGAAGCCGAAAAATTCCTCGGCTGGGTCCGCAGCATACAAGGCTTTGAAGAAAGCCAAATCTACGAAAGAAACGCCGTGCGCACCGCAGCCAATTAACGCGCCAAACGCAGCATAGCCCCGCGAAAAGCGGGGTATTTTTTTGTTCAGCAAGAAAACTCTGGGCGCATTTTTTTCGGCTGCGCCGCAAAAAACCGGGCTATCCGCTCCAATTCCTCGTAGCTCCCGTTGGTCGCTCCTGCGGGATTTCCGCTTCTATCCCTTGCGCAGGGACCCACAGCCTTCACTCGCCTAAAAGCGTTTCCGGCGGCTTCCACTCAAGCGCTAAAGCTTCCTCCGTCCCCCCAGCCTCAGCGTAAACCGTCTGGAGAGAGTGAGGGTTTTTTATCTCCAGCGCCTTGCCGTCCGGCGTAAGTTTCCGCGGCCTCATAAGCCCCCGCGAAAAAACAACATGACGGTTTGTTACCGAGCCGAAAAAGTATTCACGCGGATTATCCGGCACAGAAAAATCCGCCGCCTGAGCTCTCCCTGCGAGAGCCGGGTCCGCTGGAAACCAACCAAAGTTTTCAAGATACAATTCCGTCCAAAAGTGAGGCTCGGCCCTCCCCTTCTCCGGCACGATATAGCCGCCCACAGTACGCGCGGGAATTCCCGCGCTGCGCAGAAGAGCCGTATACAGCGAAGCGTAGGTAAAAGCCCCGCCCGACTTTGCCTTTAACCCCGCTTCCGCGGAAGCAAAACTCCCCGGCGCAGGGCTAAGGGTGGAAAGCACAAAATTGTAAAGCCGCCGAGCCTTCATATAGGGATGCGCCTCCCCTCCGGCGGCGCTCCTCGCCGCCGCCGCCACATCAGGCCGGGTTGAAGGCGTAAAAACATCGGCTGCCGTATACGCAGTGTACAACGGACGGCCCGTATCGTAGCCGGAAGGAATTCTGTGTACCTCAACACGAGTTTCCATACCGAAACTGTCAAAGCTGAAGGTCTGCGAAAAAACGCGGCTCTTTCCCGCGAAAATACCCCCCTCGTAAAAAAGCGTAAGCCCGCCCAAATTCTCTATTTTCGCGGGAGGCTGCGCCTCGCGCATAACCACGTTCCTCTGACTCACAGTTTCCTGAACGCGGGGGAGCCACAGGTACAGCTCCCCTGAGTACCGCTGCGCCAAACACAGCGCTTCAAGCTGCGTCGTGAAGGTAAACGAAAGTTTTTTACCCATCATAACCCGCCCTGAACCGTGGTCAAGCTCAAAGTATACCCCGTTACTCTCCCCGCCCGCTGTTTTTACTTTTACAACACCGCTTGCCGCTCCTGAAGGGACGCGCAAGGTAATTTCCTTGTCGGACCAGCTCTCGTAATCAAAGTCAAGCTCCGAAGCCGCGATAAAGCGCAGACCCTCCAGCGCGGAGCTCGCCGTTCCCGGCTCCACCCCGGCCCACGTAAAAAAAACCTCGCCTCCCCCCCTCTCATAGCCAAAGCCGCTTCCACTCAAAGAGATTTTCCCTCCCACCGGAGCGCGTGAGGGCGTCAGGGAAACTATACGGGGCCTCCGCGCTTCCTGCGGACTAGCGCCCAGTATGAGGGGAATATCGTTTCTGTTTGTAAAAAGCAGTCCCTCGCTGCGCCCCCCCTGCGTCATAACGTACACAAGGCCGGAAGATGCCTCCTCCGGTACGCGGACGCGGATTCTGCGGGGGCTCCACTCTATATACTCCGAAGCCACGGGAAACGAACCCGCCACACTCACCTTGCCCCTGTCTTCGCCAAAATAGTTTCCGGTAATTTCAAGAACATCCCCCGGTCTTGCGGTGCGGGGCTCAATATCCGAAACAAGGGGATTTCTCTCCGCAAAATAGAGACTCAGGATAAAAAATCCCGCACAGAGTCCAAAAAAAACAAGAGGGATTTTTTTCAGAAAAAAGGCTCTCTTCAACGGGAAGAGCCGCCCTTCTCCGCCAAAAGACGCGGCAGAATTTTTATTTCAAGCTCAATGTCGTAGGTATTATCAGCCGAAGCCTCCAGGCTCTTTACCCCCAGGGGGAAAAAAAGCACCCTTTCCCCCAAATTGACGGGAATACTCGTGAGGGCGCTCAAATACTTCAAGGGCTCCTCGGGCGAAGCAATCCACACCTGCCCCTGCGCCACAAGAACAATGGAATTGTCAGCTCCCACGTAGGGAGTAAACTCCGCTATGATGACTATGTTTTTGCCCACCAGCTTAACGCTGACGCTCCTGCCCGAAACCGTACACTCGTTTGATTCAACGTTCCACACAGCGCTTTCTCCGGCTTCGGAAATCCGCGCCGCAATGTTCATGTTCAGTGCGTTTTCCAGAGCGGAGAAAAAACTCTCGTCAAGGCGCCTCTCTTTTTCAGGCAGGCGGGGCTCGTCATTCTCCGGCGCAAGGCTATCCTCCGCCGCAAGACCCGGGGTCTGAAGAAAAGCAGCGCACACCGAAAGAAAGACGAGAACCCGCATCATCTCCTTCCGCCTCCCGAAAATTCAGCCTCGCGGAGAAAAACAGGGTTGCCCTTGAGTTCAAAATCCCCCGTTTCCGGCAGCTTGATGAAAACTTCCCCCGCCCTGCCCCTGCGGTCCAGAACTTCAAGAAGCTCGTTCATATCCTTGATTGCGGCAAGGTTCTCCCGCGAAGAAACCGCCGCTCCTCCCGCATCTTCGCCTCCCCCGCGAAAGGCAAGGCAGAGTCCCACCCCGCTTCCGAAAATAAGGAGGGCCGCGGCGGCGGCGGCCGTAAAAGGCAGGCTGACTCTCTTTTTCCACAGGGGAAGCCGCCCCCTCTTCCTGCGCGCAAGGCGGGCCGCAAGACGGGCCGATGCAGCCTCAAGGTCAAAGGCCGGAGAAGGAACCTCCCGCAGGGCGCGGCCCAGCGACCTGTAGAGACCTTCAGTTTTCCGGCAGGCCTCACACTCCTCAAGATGAGAGGCGAGCCTCTCCTTCCAGGGAGAGGGAACTTCGTCATCACAGTACGCTGAAAGAAGTTGTTTATCAGGGCACATGAATTTCCTCCGAATTCTTGAAAAAACCGGCAAGCCATTCCCGGGCGCGGTACGCCCGGACCTTCACGTTTCCTTCGCTCGTTTTCAAAATCGCGGCAATCTCCTTGTAGGAGAACTCCCCATATTCTTTAAGTATAAGAACTTCACGGAGTTTTTTGGGGAGGCGGAGCAGGGCCTCCTGAACGCGGCGGAAGGCTTCATCTTTGAGAACAGCCTCCTCGCCGGATTCACGGCCCTTCCCCCTTGTACTGTCCAGAGACTTTTTGTAAGCCTTTGCCTCCCTGCCTTTACGCTTTTCATGATTCAAGGCCATGTTTTTCGCCACGCGGATAAGCCAGTACAAGGCCTCCTCCGGTTTCGGAAAACCCGCTGTCCTCTCGTGCAGTTTTATAAAAACTTCCTGACAGATGTCCTCCGCCGCCTCAGCGCTTCCCACCATACGGACAAGAATTCTCATAAGCGGCGCAAAAGCGCGCTCATAGAGCTTCTCGAAGTCCGTTTCAGAATCCCCGCCTACCATACAAAAAACAACCAACCCCCGCTCTTTGTTACAAACTTTAGAGCCGTTTCCAGCGCGTGCCGGAGGGGCCGTCTTCCAAAAGTATTCCCCGCTCTTTTAACTGAACGCGAATTTCGTCCGCGCGGGCAAAATCCTTCTCTTTCCGGGCCTGAAGCCTCTCCTCGATGAGTTTTTCTATATCCGCATCGAGGTTTGTGTCCTGGGTTTTCAGAAGGTCGAGGCCCAAAACCGTGTCCATTTCAGCGAGAACAGTGATTTTCTCGCCGTCGGGAAGGCCGCCCTTGACCAAAGTCCAGAGGTCCGCGAGAGCCTTGGGCATATTAAGGTTGTCGCAGACGTGTTCGCCAAAGTCTTTCACAAGCCCCAGGGCTTCCGCGCTCAGACTTTCGCGGGGGACGGGGGCGCTCCTGTCAAACCGCGCAATCCTCTCCATAAGATTTCCCCGCGCGGAAGCGGCGGAGGCAAGGCCGTCGAAGCTGAATTTGAGCTGGCTGCGGTAGTGGCCGCCCAGACAGAAGTAGCGGTAATCGAGGGGAACAAAGCCTTCTTCCATGAGCTTGTCCAGAGTAAGGAACCCGCCCTTTGACTTTGACATTTTGCCCCTGTCAACAATAAGAAACTCCCCGTGGAGCCAGTATGTTACCCAGGGAGACTTGCCCGTGGCGGCCTCGCTCTGGGCGATTTCGTTTGTGTGATGTACGGGAATGTGGTCTATGCCGCCGCAGTGTATGTCAAACTGCTCGCCCAGATACTTCATGCTCATGGCGCTGCATTCAAGGTGCCAGCCCGGGTAGCCCCGGCCCCAGGGGGAATCCCACAGCATGGTCTGGTTTTCAAACTTGGACTTGGTAAACCACAGAACAAAGTCATGGGGGTTGCGTTTGGCTTCGTCCACCTCAATCCGCGCTCCGGCCATAAGCTCCTGCCTGTCCAGGAGGGCAAGTTTTCCGTAATCGGGAAACTTGTCTATGCTAAAGTATATGTTCCCCCCCGCCTCATAGGTAAAACCTTTTGCCTCAAGCCGCGAAACAAGGGCGAGCATCTCCTCTATGTGGCCGGTAGCCTTGCAGACAACAGTTGGACGGAGAATCCCCAGCCTGTCCGTATCGCGGAAAAACGCATCGGTATACATTGCCGCGATGTCCCAGACGCTGCGGCCCGTTTCGCGGGCGCTCTTTTGCATTTTATCCTCGCCCTCGTCCGCGTCGTCCGTCAGGTGCCCTACGTCCGTGATGTTCATAACGTGGGTTACTTCATACCCCGCGTAGGCGAGAGTCCTCCGCAGAATGTCTTCGAAGATATATGTGCGCAAATTCCCTATATGGGCGTAGTTGTACACTGTGGGGCCGCAGGCGTACATTCCCGCTTTGCCGTTTTCTCTGGGAATAAAGGTTTCCAGCCTGCGTCCCCTGCTGTTATAGAGCTTGAGTTCCAATCTTGCCGTCCTTGCTTCTTTGTGGCATATATTGCACTACCACTTATGGATAGAGTACGGAAATTTTTGAAAAAAATCAATATTTCAGGCCCCCTCTGCCCTCTCCGCGAAAACGAAGACATGAAGGCCCACACGACTTTCAAAACAGGAGGCCCCGCGGAACTTTTCGCGGAACCCGCGGCCTCAGGCGAAGTGGAAACCCTCCTCCGCGAAGCCCGCGCGGCGGGCCTTCCCGTACTTGTTACGGGAGAAGGCGCGAATCTCCTTGTTTCCGACAGGGGCGTTTCCGGTCTTGTTATCAGTACCCGCCGCCTTGCCTCCCTCTTTCTTGAAAAGCCGCGGGAAAGGCCGCCTGTAAACCCCCGCGCGGGACAGCAAGAGACGGTTATTCTCCGCGCGGGCGCGGGCGCGTCCATAAGCAGGGCCGCGGCCTTTGCCGCTGATTCGGGGTTGGGCGGCCTTGAGTTTCTCTACTCCATGCCCGGCAGCGCGGGGGGGGCTGTGTGGATGAACGCCCGCTGTTACGGTTTTTCGGTTTCGGATGTTCTTGACAGCGTCATTTTCCTCGACGCGGGACTCGCCCTCCGGTACGCGGACATGAAAGAGCCTTTGTTCCGCGGGGGTTTTGGCTACAAACGCTCGCCTTTTCAGGCGGAGAGCAGCTTTATCCTCGAAGCTGCTTTTTGCCTGCGCCCTTCCCTGCCTCATGAAGCGTGGAAAAAAATGCGCGCCATCGAAGAAGACCGCCGCGCAAAAGGCCATTTCGCTGCCCCCAGCGCGGGTTCTGTCTTCAAAAACAACAGGGCTTTTGGCGCTCCCACGGGCGAGATTCTGGACGGGCTGGGTTTTCGGGGCCGCGCCGAAGGCGGGGCGCGGGTCTCTCCCCTCCACGCGAACATCATCATCAACGAAAAAAACGCTTCATCATCCGATATACGCCGCCTTATCGAAATCCTCCAAACCGCAGCAGCGGAAAAAACAGGTTTCCGCCTTGAACCGGAAATCATCTACGCGGGAGACTGGACGGGCTGGGGCGCCTCCTAAAAAAACTTCTGCCTATACGTTCCAAAAAACGAGAAGACAAAATAGTTAAAGGGTGTACGCCGAAATTCGAGGATGCCTTCTTCCGTGGGGGCGAGTTGTTTTGTGAGTTCGGCGGAGACTCCGAGGCGCAGGCCGGGACGGTTTAAGGCGGCGGAGAGTTTTCCCGAAAGGAGGAGATTGGGCTTCCATTCACTTTTAAGACGGGCTGTGAATTCCCAGTCCCGGGGCCTGTACTCCAGCCGGAGTACGTTTCTGCGGCTGGAGGCTGCTCCGTTCTTCCAGCCCGCCGCGTATTCACAGGCAAAGGTAAAGTCTCCTGTGCGCATGAGAAACGATGAGAAAAGCGCTCTTTCCGTGTTTTTTTGGAAAGCTTCGTCGTTTTCGTTTTTGCCGGAGCCTTCGATTTTCGCGGAGACGTTCCGTGTTGTATATTCAAGGCCGCCGCCTGCAAAGAGGCGTTTGGGCCGTGTGTGCGCCTGGGGTTTATACACCTGATAGGAGTTCCGGTGTACCTTGAGATAGGGAACAAGGGGCCTGCGGGGAAACAGCTTGAGATTGCCGGAATGTATTCGGCTGTAGGAGGGGGATGCTCCTGACGGGCTTACGTAGTCCGCTCCGGCGCTTCCCTGGAGGAGGTGTATTTCCAGCAGGCGGTTCGTGTACGAGGAAAAGAAATTATAATAGCCTGATGCCCTGATGCGTTCCCCAAAAGAGAAGGCCCCTGAGAGCCCCAGCCTGAGGCCGCCTGAGATTTCCTCCGGCAGAATCTGGAGCCTTCCCGCGGTATGGTACACGGCGCCTCCGGGGAAAAGGGGTTTGGAGGCAAACCAGTCTTCCTGACTCAGGCGGCTTTGAGGCCGCGATGCCATAAAGAGGCCGGAAAAAACAGGCCCTGTTTTTGTTTTTCCCAGGTTGAGGGCCGCGGCGTTGTGAAGTATATTGTCCCCGTCAGTGTAAGCTCCCAGCGAGATGTACTCTCCGGGAACGGAAACCCAGAGCCCCTGCCGCGTTGCGCGCGAGGCTGTTGTCCTCAGGCTGAGGCGCGAGGTTTCAGAGAAGACGCTGCTTGCCGCGCTGTAGCCTATGGGTGAAAAGATTTCCCGAAAAAGCCCTCCTGTGTTAAGGGGGCCGGCGGTGAGGAGGGGCGAGGAAACTCCGGCTGCCCTGTAGTCTTTGCCGGGATTGTCAAAATCTTTTATGGAGAGAAAAAAGAGGCGGAATTCCCCTGCGTCCGCGATGAGACGGCCTGAAAAATACTCAGGCTCCGCGAGAACGGAAATTTCTCCGGAGACCTGGGCAAAGGTTCTGCCGGAATACGCGAAAAAAAGGAGGAGGCTCCAGCCCAGAGGAGCGAGGATTCTTCTGCTGGTTCGTTTATAATTCACATACTGTAATACGGAAAAAAAATTCTTCTTGCTTGCTGTGTGGGGGGAAATTTTTGGGGGGATTCAGGAATTGGGAGTTCCTGCGGGCGGCGCACGGGGCTGGCCGCAATCCCTGCGGGATTGCTCCTCGCCCATGCAGCCTGGATAGAAGCGCTTCCGGCCCGCCGGAGGCGGGCCGGGCCGTGGGTGCGCAAGGGATAGAAGCGGAAACCCCGCAGAAACCCAACGGGTTTTGAGGAGTTGGAGCGGATAGCCCGGTTCCGCATTTTTTTGGCCGCGGCAAAAAAATGCGGAATGCGCCCCCCTCAAAAACGCGATTAGGGCAACAGCCACGTAGTGCTACTATGAGGCACTTAGCCGGATTTTACGGGAAACCGCAATGCGCGTTTTATCGGGCTGCGCATTTTTTCGGGCTCTGCCCGAAAAAATGCGCCCAATCTTACAAAAATCTTTCCCGCAAGAATTTTTTGAGGGCGCTTCCTGTGTTGTCCACGAGGACGGATTTTTTGGGGAGGTTGAGGACGGCGGCGAGGCTTTCGGGGAGGGGCGGGAGGCTGCCTGTTGCTTCTTCGACGATTTCGAGAAACTTGCCGGGGTGGGCGGTTGCGAGGCTGATGACGGGCGCCTCCCCGTGGGGGGCTACGCGGCGGGCGGCGGCTATGCCGAGGGCTGTGTGCGGGTCGAGAAACATTTTGGCCTCCGCGTACACTGCGCGGATTGCCTCGCGGGTTTCTTCGTCCGTGATGTAGACGCCTGTTATGAGGGCGGCCATTTTTTCTTTGTCGCCGCCGAAGATGGTTTTGAGCCTTTCAAAGTTTGAGGGGTCGCCTACGTCCATGGCGTTGGACAGGGTGCGCACGGAGGCTCTGGGCGCGTAGAGGCCGCTTTTGAGGTATTCGGGTACGGTTTTGTTGATGTTTGTCGCCGCGATAAAGCCTGTAACGGGGAGGCCCCACTGCCAGGCCATGACGCCCGCTGTGAGGTTTCCGAAGTTGCCGCTGGGTACGCAGAACACGGGGCCTTTTTTTCTCCGGCTCATGTCGAGGCGGCTTGCGGCGAAGACGTAGTAAAAGGCCTGGGGAACAAGGCGGCCTAAGTTAATGGAATTGGCGCTCGTGAGGCGCAGGCGGGCGGAAAGCTCCGCGTCAACAAAGGCTTCTTTTACCATGGCCTGACAGTCGTCAAAAGAGCCTTTTACTTCGAGGGCGGTGATGTTGCCGCCCAGGGTTGTGAGTTGTTTTTCCTGGAGCGGGCTCACCCTGCCTGAGGGATAGAGGATAACGACATCGATGTTTTCCCTTTGGTGAAAGGCCCGCGCAACCGCGCTTCCCGTGTCGCCGGAGGTGGCTGTGAGAATGAGGGCTTTCGAGGCTTCCTGGCTGAGAAACTCTTCCATGAGCGCGGCGAGAAAGGAGACCCCGAAATCCTTGAAGGCGCAGGACGGGCCGTGAAAGAGTTCGAGGATTGTGAGGCCGGGGGAGAGTTCCACGAGGGCGGGCTCAAAGGTAAAGGCCCTCCGGCAGATGCGGCCCGCGGCTTCGGGGGAAATCTCCGGGCCGAAAAGCGCGGCTGTGAGGGCTTCCCCTATTTCCGCTGTGCTTGCGCCGGGGCCGAAGCTCTCTATAAGGCTGCCCAAGGCCGGAACCGTGTCCGGGTGATACAGTCCTCCGTCCGGCGCGAGTCCCCGGAAAACAGCTTCGCGGAGAGTTACTTTTTCCTGGGGGTTCCGTGTGCTTGCGAATTTCATTGTACGCCTCCTCGCTCTGCTTTTTTGGGCCTTGCCGCTTTTTTCGGCGCGGCTATTTTTGGGCCTGCTGTCCTGAGCTTTGCCTCGGATTTGCGTTTTCCCGCAGCGCCGAAAAAAGCCCTGTGTACCGTATTGATGGCCTGTACCTTGTCGCGGCCGTCCACGACAAAGGAGATGTTTCTCTCCGAAGACCCCTGGGCAATGGCAAGCACGTTGACCCCGGCCCTGCCCAGGGCGCTGAAAAGCTCGCCGGATATTCCGGGCCGCCCGCGCATATTCTCGCCAATGATGGCCACGATTTCAAGGTCTTTCATCACCGCGAAATTTCCAATGAGCCGCGCCTGTGTCTCCGCCGCAAGCTCGGCTTTGAGGGCGGACAGAGCCTTCTTCGCCTCCCCCGCGCGAATCACGATGCAGATACTGTGTTCCGAAGAAGCCTGAGAAATCATAATCACGTTGACATCGGCCTTTGCGAGGGCCGCGAAAACCCGCGAAGCAATGCCCGGCGTTCCCTGCATACCGCTCCCCTCCACATTAATCAGGGCCGCGTTTCCTATGGAGGCGATGCTCGTTATGGGCCACTCGTGGCGGCCAATATCGCGCGCGATGAGAGTCCCCGGCACAGAGGGATTCAAAGTATTTTTTACGCGGAGCGGAATGTTTTTTTCCAGAACAGGCCCCATAGTGTAGGGGTGAATAATCTCCGCGCCGAAGAAGCTCATCTCCATGGCCTCCTCGTAGCTCACCTCGTCAATAACAAAAGCGCCCCTGACGATATTCGGGTCCGCGCTGAGAACCCCGTCAACGTCCTTCCACACCTCCAGGGCCTGGGAGTCAAGGGCCGCCGCGCACAGAGCCGCCGTATAGTCCGAACCGTTGCGGCCCAAAGTCGTTGTAACCCCGCTGGAAGTAGCCGCGATAAAACCCGTAACAATAAAAATAACGCCCCCCGCGCCGGCGCGTCCTGAAAGCGCCCCCCCAAGCCGCCGCCTGATATTTCTGCAGCTCGCCGTAAAATCCACCCGCGCGCTGCCGTAGCGCTCGTCGGTTACAATGAGTTCCCGCGCGTCAACGTACCTCGCGTTTATGCCCATACTCCTCATGGCCCCCGCGATAAGAGCGCAGTTGAGCCTCTCCCCGAAACTCATAATGAGGTCAAGACTGCGGGGCGTACACTCACGCACAAGCTCAACCCCGTGCAGAATATCAAGAAGCTCCCCACAGCTCTCAAAAAGAGGCGAAAAAGACGCCTCCCTCTCCCCTTGAGGAAAAAGCCCCTCACAGGCCCTTATAAGCCTCTCCTCAAGCCGCTCCAAAAGAGCGCGGTAGCCGGGCCGCCCCTCCTCCGCCAAACGCGCCGCCCTGATAAGCTCGTCGGTAACGCCCTTCATGGCCGAACACACAACGCACAGGCTCCCGTTCCCGGCCTCGTTTTTGATAATCGAAATAACATGGCGGATTTTCCCCGCGTCCTCTACGGAACTCCCGCCGAATTTAAGCGTTTTCATGGAAAAGCCAGAATACCCGATTTGCCGGAAAACTGCTATAGGGCGGAGGAATTTGGGCGCATCTCTCCGTTTTTTTACCGGAAGTAAAAAAACGGAAAGTCGGGCTTTGCGGGGCTGCGCTATCGCTCCGGTCCGTTGGACTAAACCCCTCCAATCCCTTGCGCGAAAGACCAAGGGGCTTCCCGCCGCGCCGCGAAGCGGCGCGGGCTGTATTGCAGGGCCGCAGGCGGCGTGATATACTTACTGCCATGATTTTTCCTTTTCATTCCCTTGCTATACGATGGTGGCAGAGGGCGGCGCTTAACAATCTTGTTATGGGGCGCTACGGGCGGGCGGAGGACTATTTTCGGAAGATTGAGAGGCTGGAGCCGAACAGGTTTGGCCTGGGGCATAATCTGGGCCTGGCGGCTTTGGCGCAGGAGAGGTTCGCGGAGGCGGAGAGGTATTTTCTTTCGGAGCTTGAGCGCTACGGGGATACTTTTATCCGTTTTAAGTCCCTGGGGGATATGTACTATATTTGGGGCAAGCCGGGGCCCTGCAAGGAGTTTTATTCGCGCGCTCTTCCTCTGTGCGAGAGTGAGGAGGACAAGAGGCAGATTATGCACCGCATTTCTCAGTGCGCGAAGCCTGCGTCTTTTGAGGCTGCGATGAAGAGTTACGCTCTTTTGAAAGAGGGTAACGCGAAGATGGGGGAGAAGGATTACGAGGCTGCGGAGGCGTCTTTGAAGGCGGCGGTGAAGGCGGATTCGTGCAATTTTCAGGCCTGGAACAATTTGGGGGCTCTTGAGATGAATATAAAAAAGAATATTGAGGAAGCGGTTAAACTTTTTGAGAAGGCGGCGTTTTATACGAGCCTTGCGGGTATTCACGGGAATTTCAGAAAGGCGAAAGAGGCTCTGGCAAAGGAGAAGAAAAGATGAGCGCTGATGTGCGAAAAGATTTGGCGGCGATTTTCGATGCTTCGGTTCGGAGGGTTGACCCCTACATGATGTTAA
Source organism: Spirochaetales bacterium (assembly GCA_031280945.1). Lineage (GTDB taxonomy): Bacteria > Spirochaetota > Spirochaetia > DTKZ01 > DTKZ01 > JAISAF01. Next base: position 2,461 of record JAITGB010000073.1, on the reverse strand, counting down.
AAGACAGGATGTCGGTTTCGGGGGATACTCTTTCTGTGAAGACGGACGGGGAGACTTTGACCTGGGACTTGTCTCGGTACGCGAGGATTCTTGTTCTGGGGGCGGGCAAGGCTACGGCAAAGATGGCCCTGGCGGTGGAGGAGGTTCTTGCCGGGCGGATTTCCGAGGGTGTGATTGCGGTGAAGGCGGGGCACACGGAGAGCTTAAAAAAAATCAGAATGATTTGTGCGGGCCATCCTGTTCCTGATGCGGGTTCGGTTGAGGCGGGGAGGACTATCGCGGAGCTGTGTAGGGGCGCGGACGAGAGGACTCTTATTCTGAATCTTATTTCCGGGGGGGGCTCGGCTCTTCTTTCTTTTCCCTACGCCTGGAAGGACGATGAGGGGGAGCATTCCCTGACCCTGGAGGACAAGCAGGCTGCGACAAAGGCTCTTCTTGCCTGCGGCGCGAACATTCAGGAAATTAACTGTATACGCAAGCATCTTTCGGGTATCAAGGGGGGGCGGCTTGCGCAGCTTTCGCAGCCTGCGGACTGTGTGAATCTTATTCTCTCGGATGTTGTGGGCGATAGGCTTGATTCTATTGCTTCGGGTCTTGCGGTTCCCGACAATACGAGCTATGCGGAGGCTATGCGGCTTATCAAAAAATTCGATATTGCGGCGAAACTGCCTGCCCTTGCCCTGCGGGTTCTCCAGCTTGGGGAGGCGGGGAAGCTGCCGGAAACGCCGAAGAAGGGAGACCCTGTTTTTTCCAAGGTGAAGAACATTTTGATTGGTTCAAACTACGGGGCTCTTTTGGCGGCGGAAAGGACTGCGAGGGAGCTGGGCTACAATACGATTGTTCTGTCTTCGGAAATCACGGGCGAGGCCCGCGAAGCTGCGCGTTTTTATATTGGTATCGCGCGGGACGCGGCAAAACACGAGCTTGCGGTCAAAAAGCCTGCCTGCGTGATTGCGGGGGGGGAGACGACTGTTACCCTGCGCGGTTCGGGCAAGGGGGGGAGAAATCAGGAGATGGCCTTGTCGTTTTTGTCGGAGATTGAGGCGAATCCTGAGGGGTCTACGGGAATTTGGTTTCTCGCGGCTTCCACGGACGGGAACGACGGCCCTACGGACGCGGCGGGGGCTTTTGCGGACCTCGATGTTCTTGCGGCGGGAAAGAAGGCGGGGCTTTCCCTGCAGGAGTATTTGGCGGCGAATGATTCGTACCACTTTTTTGACAAGATTGGTTTTCTCTGCAAGACGGGGCCGACAAATACAAATGTCTGTGATGTTCAGCTTACAATAATAAAATAACGAGCCGTGTTCGATGAGTCATAGCACGGGCGGGAAAGTGAGTGAGAGGCCGGGCGAGGGGCCGGAGAAAAACGCGGGGGAAAAACTTTCTGCCCGTGAGCTTTTGGGAATGTTCGCTTCGTTTTTCAAGATTGGGGCTTTTACGATTGGCGGGGGTTACGCGATGCTTCCTTTGATTGAGAGGGAGTTTGTGGAGGCGCGCCGCTGGGTGAGTCCCGAAGAGATTGTCGATGTTTTTGCCATTGCCCAGTCCCTGCCGGGGGTCATCGCGGTTAACGCGGCGATTTTTGTGGGCTACAGGACGGCGCGGCTCAAGGGGGCTCTTGCGGCCTCGGCGGGGATTATTCTTCCTTCGTTTTTAACTATTCTTGCGGTTGCAATTTTTCTTGTAAATATGCAGGAGAATGTGTGGGTGCAAAAGGCTTTTGCCGGAGTGCGGGCGGGGGTTACGGCCATGATTCTCCTTGCGGGCATCAGGCTGGGGAGGTCTATTCTGCGTAATCCTCCTGCGTGGGTTGTGGCCTCGTGCGCGTTTTTGGCTATGGCGGGTTTCGGGGTGAGCGCTTTTCTCGTTATTCCTGTAAGCGCGGCTTGGGGCCTTGTGTTTTTTGGCCTTCTTGGGGGCCGCGGGGCGGAGGCTGCGGGCAGGGCGAAAAAACAATGAGTTTTCTCCTTACGGTTTTGAGCCTCCTTTGGTCTTTTTTCAAAATTGGGCTTTTGAGTTTCGGCGGGGGCTACGCCATGGTTCCCATGATGGAGGGCGAAATCGCTTCCCGCGGCTGGCTCGCGGCGCGGGAGTTTGCGGATATTGTTGCCATTTCGCAGATGACTCCCGGCCCTATTGCGGTCAACGCGGCGACTTACGTGGGCTTTCGCGTGGCGGGCTTTGCGGGTTCGGCGGCGGCGACCCTGGGGGTGTGTCTGCCTTCGTTTATCCTTGTTATTGTTACGGCGCATTTTTTGCGGAAGTTCAAGGAAAGCCTTTTTGTGTCTTCCCTTCTGGGGGGTATACGGCCCGCCACTGTGGGGCTGATTGCGGCTGCGGTTGTATTCTTTGCGCGTATGTCTTTTCTTGTTTCGGTTTTCGTGTGGCGGGGCTTCGGCCTTGCGGGCGATAGTCTTAGGCTGGGCTACTTCGATATAAAAATTACTGCCCTGGTTATTTT
>JAITGB010000241.1 GCA_031280945.1 Spirochaetales bacterium | reverse complement strand
GCCGCGCTAGGGTTTTGCGTTGATTCTTTACGGTTCTCCGAACCGCAAGGTACGCAAAACCAGCGGATAGTAGCGGAAATCCCGCAGAAAAACGCCTTAAGGCGTTTTTTGAGGAATTGGAGCGGATAGCCCGGTTTTTTGACGCGCAGCGTCAAAAAATGCGCCCATTTTCTTAATTCGTTGCACTGCCCCTCCCCTCAAACAAGAAAAATCCGCTTGATATGCCGCTCCAAAAGATTCTCCGTAACATTCCGGGCGACAACCTCCTCGTTCTCATCAAGAGCCGTGTAGTAACGCTCTCCCATCTCCGCCGCCACCTTGTAGCCAACGTGCAAAAGCTGCCGGAAATGAAGATTGTAGGCCGGATTCGACTGAACGTGGCGCAGACTCTCCGCAAAACGCCTCGCATCCCACGCCGCCACCTCGTCCGGCGAAGGCAGCTTCGCCCTGTCAATATCAATCACCGCAGAGTAGGGAGCGCATAACTCGTCAAAACGGCCAAAAGCCTTGCGGTAAACCTCCTGTGCAAGCGCAAGACCCGAACCCCCCGCGCAGGCAAGACCAATAAGCTCCTCAAGCCAGGTCGTACCCGCAGTCTTCACATGAAGCCCCGCATTGTACTTTTTTATGGCCTTCCCCATGGGCCCGTAAATCGAAAACTTGTCGCTCCCCGAATGAACGCTCAGTTTCAGATTCTCAGGCAGACCGAATTCCTTAACCGCAAAAGCGATAACAGCAAGGTCCTCGTTAAACTCCTTTTCAAACTGAACAAGGTTTCCCACGTAATCAACGCCCTTGTTAAAGCGGCCCGTAAACTTGGGCGCCACAGTCTGGGCCGGAATCCCCTCCGCCGCTATAGCCGAAAGAATAAAAAGCATCTCGGTAGGACTTTGCGGAGAATCAGTCTCGTCAATGGAAACCTCCGTAACAAAATTCCCCCTGCCCTTTTTCTCCTCAATATGACGGTAGATTTTTCCCGCCTCCTGTATAGCAAGAAGAAATTTCCCCGCGGCATCCATAATCGTCTTTTCCGTAATCTCAAGAGGAGCCTCAATTCCCGGAATCGTGAGCTTGCCAATAAATTTCGTGTTCGCAGCCGCAAAAGCCTTAACCGAAGCCTCGTCTGCGGGCTTGCCGGAAAAATCCGCCACATCAAGAGTGTAGAAATCGCTCGCCGCGAGAAAAGAATCAACCGTTTTAAGGCCGATATGGTCCGCGTCCACATAGTAAGACCCCGTCCAGCCCAGAGCCTTTACCGCAGCGTCCGCCTCAGCCCTGAGGGAATCAGGCTGAGTATGTATCGTAACGTGTTCGCGGTTTGACTTGTTCCACACAGGAGTAATATCAACGCCAAGTTTTTTCGCCTGGACAATAGCCGCAAGCTGGGCTCTGCCCTGCCGCGTAAAACGGTCGCCAATTCCAAAAGAATACTTTTCAAGAACCTTCATTTTCTCTCCTTCATTCCACGGCCATGCCGAAGTAATTTTTTGCGTTATTGTAACAAATATCTTCCACCATGCCCCCCAAGAGCTTCATATCGCGGGGAGCCTCCCCCGCCTCCACCCAAAGAGCAATAACATTGCACAGAATACGGCGAAAGTATTCATGGCGGGGATAGGACATAAAGCTCCGCGAATCGGTGAGCATACCCACAAAGAGCGAAAGAACACCCATGTTGGCAAGAGTTTTCAGCTGAAGCTCCATACCGTCCTTCTGGTCATTGTACCACCAGCCCGACCCAAGCTGCATCTTGCCCGGAACCGTCCCGTCCTGAAACGAACCCGCCAGGGCCGCCAAGACCTCGTTATCGTTCTGGTTAAGACTGTAGAGAATAGTGCGGGGAAGCTCCCGCGAAGCCTCAAGCCTGTCAAAAAACCGCGCAAGAGGAGCCGCAATAGGCGCATCGTGTATTGCATCGTAGCCCGTATTGGGCCCCAGGGCCGAAAACATCCTGCTGTTCGTATCGCGTAAGGCCCCAATATGAAACTGCATAGTCCAGCCCCGGCGGGAATTCATACGGGCAACCTCAAAAAGAACACCCGTTTTGAGGGCGCTCACCTCCTCATGCGTCAAAGCCTTTCCCGCCAAAACCTTCGCGAAAAACCCCTCAAGCTCCCCCGCCGAAACAAAGTCCGCATAGGGAACAAGAAGAGCGTGGTCCGTAAGCCGGCTCCCATTCTCGTGGAAGTAGGCGTGCCTCTTGTCCAGAGCCTCGATAAGACCCGCGTAGGAACGAATCTCCCCGCCAGCCGCCTTTCCCAAAAGCTCAAGATACTCACGATAGGAGACCACGTTCTCCACAGCCATAGCCCTGTCCGGCCTGAAAGCCGGCAGCATCTTTGTCTTTACCCCCGGCTTCGCCGCAAGCTCCCTGTGCCACTTAAGGTCGTCCGCAGGGTCATCCGTCGTACAGACCATTTTCACCTTAAACTTTTCCATAATCGCGCGGGGCGCAAAACCCTCCCCCGCAAGAAGCTCATTTGCCTTTTTCCAAAGAGCGCCCGCGGAAGCGCTGTCAAAAACACCGCTCATCCCAAAAAAACGCTTCAGCTCAAGATGAGTCCAGGAGAAAAGAGGATTACCCACAAGGCGCGGAACAGTCCGTGCCCAGGCAAGAAATTTTTCCTCATCGCCCGCCTTGCCCGTTATGAAGTTCTCGTCCACGCCACAGGCGCGCATGGCCCGCCATTTGTAGTGGTCGCCTTTAAGCCAAATATCCGTCAGGTTTTTAAAGTTTTTGTTTTCCGCCACCTCCTGCGGAGGAAGATGACAATGGTAATCGATTATGGGCATATCCTTTGCGTGGGAATGAAAAAGCTCCCGCGCGGTTTCCGTAGAAAGAAGAAAATCCTCACTCATAAAGCCGGACATAAAAGCCTCCTATATATTCTGAACAAGATACCCGCCGTCAACAGGCAGGGAAACACCCGTAACAAAACCCGAAGCCGCGCTGGCAAGGAGAAAAATCATCGCACCCGCAAGCTCCTCATGCTTTCCAAAACGCCCAAAAGGAGTATGAGCAATAACCGCCTTGCCCCTCTCGGTAAGCTCCCCCGAAGCCTCATCCTTGATAAGAAGAGCCTTGTTCTGGTGGCCGATAAAAAACCCCGGAGCAACAGCGTTCACGCGGATACCATAGGGCGCGAATTCCTTCGCCGTAGCCTGCGTCATATTGAGAATAGCCGACTTCGCCGAACAGTAAGCCCATGTTCCCGAGAGCGGAACATACGACCCCATGGACGTAAAGTTGACAATGCTGCCCTCAATCTTTTTCTCTATCCAGTATTTTGCGATAAACTTGGTCGGCACAATAAAACCCGCAAGGAGATTCATATCAACAATCTCCTTAAACAAATCAACGTCCACATCAACAAAAGGCCCCTTGCCCCTGTTGCCCCCCGCCCCATTTATGAGCGCGTTCGGCGCCCCCATAAGCCCCTCCGTCTCCGCGATAGCGCGCGGAATCTCCCCCTCAACGCCCGCGTCCACAGTAACCCCAAAAACCCTCCCCGGCCTCCCCGCCGCCGCATTCACCCTTTCCACAGCCTCAGCCACAGGATGATTCGTCCCCCGGCCCCACAAACACACCCTCGCGCCCGCCTTGACCAGCTCCGCCGCGAGAACTCCCGCAATCGACCCCGCCCCGCCCGTAATAATAATGTTCTTTCCCTCAAGACTAAAAAGTTTCGCAATATAATCCATTCAAGGTCCTCCTCGTAGTGTTCCCGCAAGTATAGCGAAAGATGAAAGATGAATCTACACACGAAGAAGTTTAAGAAAAAGAAATTTCAGAATTTGGGCGCATCCCCGCGCTTTTTTTGCCTCCGGCAAAAAAAGCGCACGGTCGGGCTTTGCGGGGCTTCGCTATCGCTCCGGCATTGCCCTGCCGGGCAATGCGCCTTCGGCCCCCTCCAATCCCTTGCGCAGTACGCATACCGCAAAGTTTACCCCCAGCCGTCCCCGCGCGCCGCCTTACGCTTTTTTCTTCCGTTTCAGGATAATAACAACAATACCGCACTGAATACCGCCGATAATCACCGCCACAATATACGCCGAAGAGAACCAGTTCTCTTCGGCGTTCCCGTCTTTTGCCTCCGCGTCCGGGTTGACAACTTCGAGTTCAGGTTCAGGCTTAGGCTTAGGCGGCGGCGCGGGAGCCGCGCGGGGTACTTCCTCCTGAGCTTGAGGAATACGTGCCAGATACCACCCAAAACACCAGCCCTGCCTGCCGTCCTTGAGGAGAACCTTTACCCACGCCGCGTTAACGCCGTCTATGCTTTCTTTAGGCCCGTTTTCAAGAATCTTTACTCCGCTTCCTTCGGGCAATAGTCCCAC
>JAITGB010000179.1 GCA_031280945.1 Spirochaetales bacterium | reverse complement strand
ATTGTCCAGCCCCCGGAAGAGACTCTCCAGTCCTTTGAGTGGGATTTTGGAGACGGCAAGCGGGGTTTCAGGCCCAATCCGAGCTACGAGTACACGGTTCCCCGCACCTACGTCGCCCGCCTGACGGCGCGCGATACGAGGGGGGTTATCTATAAATCCAATCCCCTGTACATCGATGTTCCTCATCCGGGCTCGGCGGCGGAAAATACAACGACAAAATTCGTTACCCTCTCTTCACCTGAGGATTTCTTTGTCGTAAACGGGAATATAACCGATGTGGCCCGCTACGCGGATGTGGAGTCCGCTCCTCTTGATTTCAGCGAATCCGACCAGTTTCTGACAAAAGTACGTTTCAAAAAATCCGGTTACTACGGATTGACGGTTACGGATAAAAACATGGTGGAGCAGTATTACTCCGTTTTTGTGAGCCCCATTGCGAGTATTCATGCGGATATTTCGGCGGGGGATTTTAACTGGTACAGAACCCAGTATAACACGGGAACCTCCTCAAACTGCGGCCCTGCTGTGGCATCCATGGCCATAGGCTGGGCTTTGGGAAAATACGTTCCTGTTGCTTCGGTGCGTGAATCTATTGGCTGGCAGGGCAACGGCGGAACGAGTTTTGATGATTTTATGAAGGTAATCCGCTCGCACGGAATTCCGGCGAGTATGCAGCCCCTGCGTTCTTTGCAGAACATAAAAGATATTATTGACTCAGGCAATGTGGCCATTATACTTTTCCACACGCAGGGGATTTCCCAATCTCCGTCAAATCCAGAAAAAAATCTTTTCGGCAGGTACTACAACGATTCGGTAGGCCACTACGTGATTATAAAGGGCTATTCCCTCAACGGGGAATACTTTGTCGCATACGACCCTATTCCCAACGACTGGAGCGTCAACAGTTTTCGCTACGGGGATGAGCTGAGTATGGTGGGCCGGAACCGCTATTATTCATCGAGCGAAATTCTCAAGTCCCTGCGCCGTAACGACATGATGGTTATCCCCAGGGTTATAAAGTAAGTGAAAGTTTTTGCCATAAACGGCAGTCCGAGGCCGGACAATAACACGGGGCGGGCCCTGGGCGTTATGAGGGCTGAACTCGAAAAAAACGGTATTGAAACCGAAGTCTTCTCTCTTGGCCGCGAGAACATTCACGGCTGTACGGGCTGCCGGGGCTGTTTTAGCGCCGCAGACAACTTCTGCGTTATTACGGGCGACAGCCTGAACAGCGCGGCGGAAAAGGCGCGGGCGGCGGACGGCCTTGTTTTTGCGGTTCCTACATATTACGCGGGAATTGCGGGAACGATGAAGTGTTTCCTCGACCGCCTTTTTTATTCAAGCTCCCGCTTTTTCCGGGGAAAGGCGGGGGCATCCCTTACCGTTGCCCGCAGAGCCGGGGGCGTAGATACGATTCATCAGCTTAACAACTATATGAATCTCGCGGAAATGGTTATAGCTCCGTCCCACTACTGGGCTTCGGTTTTTGGAATGAGTCCGGGTGAAATCGAAAAAGATGGAGAGGGTATACAGACAATCAGGCGGAACGCGGGGGCTCTGGCCTGGCTTTTGAAAATTATTGACGCTGCAAAGGAAACTCATCCTTTTCCGGCGATAGAAGAGAGAGTGAGAACAAACTTTATTCGTTAAGCGGCAGGGGGGTTTAGGCCGCGCCGCGAGAGCGGCGCGGCGGGGGGGGCCCGGGGGGCGGGGCGCCCGCGGGTCGCGGGCCCGCCCGCCCCTGGGCAGCGCAAGGGATTGGAGGGGTTTAGTCTTTGCGGTCTTCCGCAAAGACCGGAGCTTCGCGGAGCCCCGCAAAGCCCGGTTTTTTGCGCGAGCAAAAAATGCGCCCAAATTTTTTCTTGAAAAAATCACTGCGAAATTTTATTTTTCTTTTGTCCGCTTTTACAGGCCAAGTTTTTCCTGAAAGCGCGCGGCTTCTTTTTCCGTAAGCCCTGCGGCATCGAGGTTTTCGCCCCGCAGCAGGTTTTTGAGGGCGGCAAACTCCTGCGCCGAGAAACTTACTGCGCCCAGGACGTGTTCGTCAAAGGCCTGGGCTGTAAGGGGAGAGACCTTTTTCATAATGCCGTAGAGAACCTCTGCGTACAGGCGGATTTCCTTTTGGGCGTGGGCGTCCATGCGCAGTTTGAGAAAATGAAGGAGGTTGTGCAAATCTATCTGCCAGTACCACTCCGTGTACACGCTGAGGGGCAGATTTATCCGCGCAATTTCCCGCGCGAGCGTCCGCAAAAGGCTGGAATAATCCTCGTAGGCGCGCTTCTGGCCCGCGCGCAAAACTTCAAGGGCTTCCTGCGCTGCTTCCGGCTCAAGGGCCTCCCCGGCCCTGCCCTGTTTGTTGTCCGTGCTTTGCGCTGCGAGGTCGAGGGCGTCGGGAAGATAGAACTCGTCCTTGAGGACGCTGTAGCGCCCCGAAATCTCGTTCAGCCGCGCTGTTCTGTGCCGAATCCACTGCCGCGCGACAAAAACCGGCAGTTTAACGTGGAAGGTAAAAACCACTTGCTCAAAAGGCGAGGTGTGCTGGTTGCGCAAAAGATACGCGATGAGCCCCTTGTCCTCCCTGTAACTCTTCGTGCCTTTGCCGTAGGAAACGCGGGCCGCCTGGACAATGCGCTCGTCCCCGCCCAGATAATCAACAAGCCGGACAAATCCTTTGTCAAGAACGGGAAACTCTCTGTCAAGAATTTCTTCAGCCTCAGGTACAATGCAGTGCGCCATAAAAGTATCGTACAGGAAAGGGGGACAATCTGCAAGCTGAGGGGTTGGAGGGGAATTGGGGCCTGAAATCCCTGCGTGCAATTTTTTTCAAAAAATACCCAAAACCGGAATTTCTTTACTTGCCGAGAAATGCAAATTCCGTTATATTACAGCGATATGAATCATGTCCTGCGGAAAACTCTGTGTGCGCTGTGCGCGCTCATAGCCCTGACAAGCGGCCTGTACGCGCAAAGCCCGCAGATGATACGGGTGTATACCCACGAAACGGACGGGCAGTACACCTTTTTTGCGGATAACGCCTACATTATACCCGTATGGATTTCTCTTGAGTTTCCCTCTCTGGTCAATATGCGGCCAACCGTACCCCTTCCGGTACGAACGCTCCTTCCGGCCCAGGCGCGGGAAATACCTCTTTTTAGCCTGGAGAAATCCTCAGGGGCGGGCCGCCGCAGTTACAAAATGTCGCTTTCCTACGCAAAGGGAGACCCCGCGGCCGCGCAGCCCGACGGAGATTTCATATACCTCTTCCCCTTTGCGCACGGAAGCAAGCACAAAGTAACCCAGGGCTACAACGGCAGTTTTACCCATCAGGGGGATAACCTCTACGCCCTGGATTTTGACCTCGACTCAGGCACCCCCGTGTACGCCGCGCGGTCCGGCCTCGTTGTTGAAGTAAAAAAAGATTCAAGCAGGGGCGGCCCCAACTTCATGTACAACAAGGACGCGAATTTTATTTCTATACTGCACTCGGACGGAACCATAGCAAACTACGTACACCTCCAGATAAACGGCGCCGTGGTATCCGTAGGACAGGCGGTTCAGGCGGGCCAGCACATAGGCTACAGCGGAAACACAGGAGTATCCTCCGGCCCGCACCTGCATTTTGACGTACAGATTCCCACAACCGAGGGAAAAATGCGGCCCATCCCCGTGCGGTTTCTCAATTATGACGGCAAGCCCGTTGAAGCCCAGGAAGGGGGCTACTACTACGCCACCCACCCGGGAGGAGCGGTTTACTCCGTTGTGTTTGGAAATAAACTGCGGGAAGAAGATTTTCAGGACTACCACGAGCCCACGGAGCCGAACGGAAAAATCGACCTCCGCGTTGACAGAATCGATGATACCTACATGGTGTTTGTCTCAAATGGAACCGGTTTTACGCAGGACATCACCGTGGGCTTCAGCTTGAGAAACCTTACCCCAAGCCGCCGTCATCCCCTCACGCTCAGGGTTCCCGCCCGCACCGAAAAGTTCCTTATAATGCTCCAGGCCGCCCCGCGCGCGACAGCGTGGCAGTATGGGTATTCAATAAAGGCGAAACCCGTATACTACTAAATGGAAAAAAGCTCTAGTCCTCTTTTTTGGACGGCGCAATCATTCTGACAAATGTGCCGTAACTGCACAGGGGCTCTTCGCTCTCCCGCACGTACTTGGGCCGTACCCCCGAAGTTTTGGGCGGCCCTTCCTGAACTATGGTTATGAGCCTGTTCTTTTCGATAATCTCGCCGATTATCCTGCGAACAAGAGCAGGTTTACACACAGTGCCAAACTTTGGGATGCTCCCCCCTATTCCCGCAAAGGCAACAGTCCCGTAGTTAAGAAGCCTCCCCCAGAATCCCTGGGCGCAGTGCAGGCTTTCTATCCTTTCAATGGGCATATCCGTAACGCGGATAAAAAACGCGCCCTTTTTGGTGATAAGCCTCTTGTTCGTAATGCAGTAGGCCGTTCGCAAAAATCTGATGCACTGGGCGAGAAAATACAGCACCGTCAAAAAAAGGCCCGCAAGGAGAGTGTATTTTACCTCAATCTCAAAAGGCAGATAATCGGACAGGTTAAAACATACTTCCGCAAGGCTCAAAAAAAGTATGCCCAATATGACCGCAATGGGCCACGTTAAAATTATCCAGTGCTGCTGAGGGCTGAAAAGTATAGCCTCTCCCCTTTGCAGGTCTTTCTTTTTCAGGAATTTCATCCTTAAATACCTCCCAGTAGGACTCATGAAAAAGTTCTGTATAGGATTATTATATAAAATGCAATTATTGTCAATAAAGTTCACGTCTTAAACGGGCGAGCGCATATAATACTAAAGCTAAACTCGGAGACAGCGGAGAATAACTTGACACCCTCTCCCCGGTTTTCGTATCATTCAAAAAGCCATGAGTGTGAGCGCGTCCGCGAAACTCTCCAGGGCTCCCAGCCAGGAATTCGACACAATTCAGGGGGCGGGAACGCATAAGGAGGCAGGCCCATGAAATCCGCAACCCGCACATTCGGCATACTCACATCAGGCGGCGACTGCCCGGGCCTCAACGCCGCAATACGCGGCGTAGCAAAAGCCGCGCAGGAAAAGTATTCCATGAACATCATAGGCATCAACGAAGGCTACAGGGGCCTCATCGCGGGAGACGCCCGCCTCCTGAAAGCCTCAGACTTTAGCGGCATCCTCACACGGGGCGGAACCATTCTCGGAACCTCCCGCGAAAAACCCTTCAAGGACGAAGGCGTACGCGACTCCCAAACAGGCCGCGACAAACCCGAAGCCATCATCGAAAACTACAAAAAACTCAACCTCGACTGCCTCGTCGTCCTGGGCGGCAACGGCACACACAAAACCGCAAACCTCCTGCGAAAAGCAGGACTCAACATCATTGGCCTGCCAAAAACCATAGACAACGACATCTGGGGCACAGACGTAACCTTCGGCTTTCACAGCGCCGTAGACATCGCCACCGAAGCAATAGACAGGCTCCACTCAACAGCCCACTCCCACAACAGAATCATGGTCATAGAACTCATGGGACACAAAGCAGGCTGGCTCTCCCTGTACGCGGGCATATCCGGCGGCGGGGATGTCATCCTCATCCCCGAAATCCCCTATAGCATAGACTCAATCTGCCGCCACCTCCAAAAACGGGCAAGCGCCGGTAAAGCCTTCTCCATAGTTGTCGTGGCCGAAGGCGCCCTCTCGCGCGAAGAATCATCCCAGCCCCGGACAACCCGCAAAAAACAAAAAGACCCCCACGAGTATTTCTCGCGGGGCAGCGAAATCGCCCGCGCAATAGAAGAAAAAGTCCGCATGGAAACCCGCCTCACAGTCCTCGGCTACCAGCAGCGCGGCGGAACCCCATCCCCCTACGACAGACTCCTCGCCACCACATTTGGCGCCGCAGCCGCCGAACTCCTCCACCGGGGCGAATACGGCAGCATGGTCGCCCTCGAAGGCTCCCGCGTCATCTCCCGCCCCCTCGAAGAAATCGCGGGCAAACTCAAACACGTCCCCCCCGGCCACCCCCTCATTGAAACCGCCCGCAGCGTAGGAACCTGCTTCGGAGACGAATAATTAGAGCCTATCCCTAAATAATTTCGGCTTTACGGAAGACGATAAAAACGCAAGCCAGCATAAGCAGTCCTTTATAAGGACGTGTTTTTTTACGAGGGGCGCTTTGCCCCTATGCCCCAGAGGTCAATCTACTTTCTAAAATAAAACCCGCAGGGGCTGTGGGCAACGAGGTCTCTTTCTTTAATATCCTGTGAATCTATGGGAAAAACAACGCAGTTGGGCATCCTCACGGACGTATGCCGCGAACAGGAGGCTTTACCGTCGCAATCGAAATCCAGATACATACACTTGGCGAAGGCAAGGCGGCAGCAGGCTCCGCAGCGCAGGCACTCGCCCGTGCGCGTTTCTATGCTTGCTTCAATATATTTTTTTCTGAAACAAAACAGAAAAAGCCGCCTGAGGACGCCTGTCCACAAAAAAATCCGGCCCGCGGCAGTAAGCCGCGCATCCGCCTTACAGGTTCTTGATAAAGTTTCTCCGTTCATGGCTCTCTGTGGCGTACTCTACGGCAGGGGACACGGGCTGTCAACCAAAAAAAGGTAAACAATTCGTAAACTGTGAAGCTGTTTCGGAGCCCTCCCGCCGCCGCGAAGCGGCGGCGGGAGGGTACCCCCCGCAAAGCCCCCCTCAAAAACGCGATAAGGACTACAGCCACGTAGTGCGGGTATGCCGCACTTAGCCTGATTTTGCGTATAGTTGCAAGCCGCGTTTTATCGGGCTCGCAAATTTCCCTTCGGGAAATTTGCTCGGGAGTGCGCCCAAATTCTTCCTTGCAAAAAATCCGCCCTTCCTTGACACCCGCCCCCTGTGGCTCCTATTATTGCACAATGGAATTACACGACTGTAAACTCGCTCCGGAGGCTGCGGCCTTCGGGATTCGGGATGAAGAAATTGCGGCGCTGGACACAGGTACGCCGGGGCCTCCTCCGATAATAGGACAGGAACGGGCGCTGCGCGCCCTTGCCCTGGGAACGCGCCTGCGCGCAAAGGGCTACAATATATACGCTGCTGGTCTTCCCGGAACGGGGAAGCGCACGGCCATTACTCGCATTGTCCAGGAGTACCAGCCCGAAGCGGGAAGCCTCACCGACCTTGTGTACGTGAACAATTTTGAAAGACCCGACAGTCCCATTCTCCTCTCGTTTCCTGCGGGAAAAGGCGCGGCCTTCAAAAAGGCTCTTCAGAAGCTCGTGGAAAACCTGCGAAACGTGCTGCCGGGGCTCCTCACGGAAACGGAGTACAAAAACAAAAAAACCCTTCTTGTGGGCTCTCAGGAGAACGGCGAAAACCAGAGGCTCACCGAACTTGAGACGCGCCTTGCCCGCGAGGGCTTCAGAATTATTCAAACCGGAAACGAGGGCGCGAACAGCGAGACAGAAGGCTCCTCCGACCTCGCGCCCCTGTACAGGGGAAGGCCCACAAGTTTTGATGAGCTTCAGAGGCTCCTGGGCGCAGGAAAAATTACCGAAGCCTTCTGGAACGAAACGCGCGAAAAATACTACCGCTCTATGGACGAGCTGGGGGAGCTTTTCGCGGCTTTCCGGCGTGAGCGCCTGAGGGTAGAAGAAGAAATCCGCCGCCTCGGAGGAGAAGCCGTGGGCCGGGGCCTCAGGGCCGAAACCCAGGAAATCCAGCGCGAGTTTCCCGGCGGCAAAACAGGAGACTACCTCTCCTCTCTTGAAGCCGATGTCGCCAAAAACCTGCACCTCTTTACGGAGGAACCCCAGGAGAAGGACGAGCCCCCGGCTCTGCGCTACGGAGCGAATCTCATCGTTGACAACTCCTCCCCCTGCGCCGAAGGCCGCGTACCTGTCATATTTGAAACCAGCCCCGACTACGCAAGCCTCTTTGGAACCCAGGAATCCTTCGCCGAAGTCCCCGGCGAAGTGAGGACCCACTTTATGATGCTCCGCGCGGGCTCCCTCATTCGCGCATCGGGCGGATTTCTCGTCCTCAGGGCCGAAGACATCCTGAGCGAAGAAGACGCCTGGACCAGCCTCAAAAGAGCCCTCGAAAACGGAGTAACCGAAATCAGAAATCCCCCCAACCCCTTTTACGCTCCCCCCTCCGCCCTCAAACCCGAACCCGTAAAAATCGACACAAAAATCATCCTCACCGGAAACGAAAACACCTACGACTGGCTCTACGCGGGAGACGAAGACTTTCCCAAACTCTTCAAAGTACCCGCAGAGTTCGACTCCCTCATGGAAAGGGACGAGAGGGGCCTCAAAGAGTACATCACCTTTATCCGCGGCCTCAGCGCGCAGGAAAACCTGAAAACTTTTGACCACTCCGCCATAGCCGCCGTTATTGAGTACGCTGTCAAAGTAGGAGAGTTCCGCTCAAAACTTACCACCCGGTTTTCCCTCATAGCCGACCTTATCCGCGAAGCAAGCCACTGGGCCCGCGTTGAGGCCAAAGAAACCGTGGACAGGGCAGCGGTCAGAAGAGCCCTGGGCGAAAGACGCTTTCTCCACAACCTCCCCGAATGTAAAATAGACGAACAAATCCTCTCCGGCGAAATCCTTATGACCCTCACGGGCAGCGCGGTGGGCAGAATCAACGGCCTTGCGGTGCTGGACAGAGGCTACTACGCCTTCGGAAGACCCCTCGTCATCACAGCCCGCACCGCCCCCGGACACGACGGCATCATCAACATAGAACGCGAATCAGGACTCTCCGGCGAAATCCACGACAAGGGCGTACTCATCATAGAAGGCTACCTCCAGGCCCTCTACGCGCGGGACTTCCCCCTCTCAATCAAAGCCAGCATCTGCTTCGAGCAGAGCTACATCGAAGTAGACGGCGACTCCGCCTCCTCAGCGGAAATCTACGTCCTCCTCTCCGCCATAGCAGCCCTCCCCCTCCGGCAGGACATAGCCGTTACAGGCTCGGTCAACCAAATGGGCGACATACAGCCCGTGGGCGGCGTATCCGAAAAAATCGAAGGCTTCTACGAAGTCTGCCGCAAAACCGGCCTCACAGGAGAGCAGGGCGTCATCATACCCCGGCTCAACATCCCCAACCTCATTCTCTCCCCCGAAGTACAAAAATCCCTCACCGAAGGCGACTTTCACCTCTACGCCGTCTCCACAGTGGACGAAGGCATAGAAATCCTCACCGGCCTCCCCGCAGGCAGACAAAGCCCCAAAAGCGGCTTTCCGGCCCACACCGTCAACGGCAAAGTCGAACAGCGCCTGCGCGAAATGGCCGAACTCGTCAAAGACTTCGGCGGAAATTGAAGAAGTTTCTATACATAGGGGGAAGTCTCCACTGTCAACAACTTAAGAAAGTGGGCGCATTTTTTACGGCCTGCGGCCGTAAAAAACCGGGCTATCCGCTCCAATCCAGCGGATTTTGCTTTGCAAAATCCGCAAGGATTTCCGCTTCTAT
>JAITGB010000118.1 GCA_031280945.1 Spirochaetales bacterium | reverse complement strand
GTGGATTCCCACCAGATGTCCGCCGCAAGGCCCCCGTTGTTGTGCTGGGCCGACACCGCAATCTCCAAAGGCTCACGGGCAAGGTCTATGCCGCGGCTCCTGTACAGTTCAATGGCAAGGGGGTTCATCTTTTCAAGGCGTTCCAGAGGAGTCCCGAAAAGGGCTCCCGAATTGTCAAGGTACGAACGGGCCTCCCCGGAAAGTTCCTCAAAATGAAAATCCCCGCCCCCCGTGTTCTGCCTGTAATCAAGAAAAACCCTGCGCCCCAGAAGAACGCGCTCGCGGTACACGAGAATATCTATCAGGGAAGACCCCCCGTTTTCGATTTTGCGGGGGTCAAAAGGCCACTGGTAGCCTTTCAGAAAAATCGCGGAGTTCATCTTTCCCGCGTTCTCAAAAAAAGGAAGAAGAAACTCCCTCTCCTCCCCGCCCTCCGCGCTCAGGCTGATGTAGCGGGGAATAACCTGCTCGTAGGTTCCCGAAACGTTCCAGCGGAATTTTACCGAAGCAAGGCCGTACTGGGATTCAGTCAAATTTACAGCCTCCGCCCCCGCTTCAAGGGCAAGACCAATAGCCCCCGTATGAACCGGAGGGTACACCGAAGCCTCGTACAACCCCCCGGGGCCGCCCACGCCGAAAACACCGGAAGCGGCCATAAAAAGGGGACGACCATAGTCATCCTCCGCAAGACGGGAGGTGTCCATGCACAGAGCCCCCACAGCCCTCCCCCCTTCCACAAGGAGGGACACAACCTCAAAACCATCATATATAGGAATGTTCCGGCGGCGCACCTCTTTCAGAAGACACTCCACCATAGCCTTTGAAGTATAGGGGCCGATAGAAGTCCCCCTGTCCTTGGGGTCATGGTCCGTCTTGTAACCCACAACCCCCCCGTAGCGGTTTCGGGGAAAAGGCACCCCTATAGAAAGAAGATGATAAAAAGCCTCCGTACTGCACAGGGCCTCCACAAGGGCAATATCCCCGTGCATAGCCCCCCCCGAATACATGGCCCGTGCCATCTCGTAGGGCGAATCAGGCGTTTTCTGTCCCGTGGAAAGTTTGTAATAAGTCTGCTTATCGCTCCCCGTATTGAGGGAAGTCCCCCCCGCAAGGTCTTCGGTTACAAGGGCAAGGCCCCCTACCCCCGCCTCGGCCAGCCTGTCCGCCGCGGCAAGGGAAGCCGCCCCGCTCCCTATAACAAGAACAGTAACGCGGCGCACAGAAAGAGCTTTGCCCCCCACGGAAATCCTCTCGTCAGGCTCCGGCAAACCCCCCGTCCGGCCCGCCTCCCCTGTATGCCCGCTCATGCGCCGCCCCCTCTGGAATCCCCAGCGGAATCCCGCGCCGAATTTTTTGCGAAATTTTTGTTGACTTCCCTGTAGTAGGGATTATAAACAATGCACCCGTCATTCAGTTGGGCAGCCATAAGCCTGCTGCACCCCGAACAGGCGATACAGTAATCCACCTTCTCGCCCGAAAGCAGCTTCGCGGGGTACAGGGGGTCAGCGAAACTCTGGCGGCCAAAACCCGCGCAGTCAACATACCCCCTGGCGATATTCTCCTCCGCGTACGCCGCAGCCTCCCCCGCAAGAACCGAATACGCAGACCCAATCACAGTCAGCTCCGGCGCAAGCTCCTTGACCCGCGCCGCGTACCGGAAATGATGAAGATAAAACCGCACAGAAGGCTTTGTAGGCCGCGTAATCTCCGGCGTAAGAGCCGGAATCCCCGCCGACACATTGATATAATCCATTCCCGTCTCGCGCAGAAGGAGAATCACCCTATCCATCTCACCCAAATCCTCAATAAGCTCATCGGGCCCCGCAGTGCCGCAGCCCCCCCGCACGCCCTCAAAAAGCGAAACCCGCGAACCCACAATAAAATCGCGGCTCCTCCTGCCGGAAATAATCTCTCCCGCGATTTCGCGTATAAAGCGGGTGCGGTTCTCAAAACTCCCCCCCCATTTATCATCGCGCAGGTTCGCCGGGCGCAGCATCTCCGCGCCCAAATACCCGTGGCACATCTTGAAGTCTATACCGTCCGCGCCCGCCTCCTGTGCAAGACGCGCCGCGCGGATAAAAGCCTCCCCAATCGCCTCAACTTCGCTCGTGTCAAGAAGATGAGACCCAGGAGGAGCATCCCCAGGGTACAAACACGTCCTCCGCGAAAAAGAGCCGGAATTGCGGCCCGAATGCGTAAGCTGAAAAAGAAGCAGCCCCTCGGGAAAAATCTCCTTAAAATCCCCCACGAGCCTCTTGAAGCTCTCCAGGTTTTCAGGCGCCATAACAAGGCCGAACTTCCGCGCCAGGGGACTATGCACAACGGAAATTGCCTCCACCACCACAACGCCCCAGCCGCCCCGCGCAAGAGCCCTGTAGCGTTCCCGCCCCCGCTCCGACACCGCGCCTCCCGCCTCCCCGTCGTTACCCTCCATGGCCTGGGCCGCAAACCTGTTCACAGCGGAGCGCCCGCCAAAAGAAACAGGCGAAAACAAGCGTTCGTACCTCATTGCACAAAACTATATCGCTTTGCCGAAGGTGTCAAGTTTTTGAGGGAGGCTTTCCGCTTCAATCCTTTGCGCCCCACGGGCTTTCGCGCTGCGCGCGCTGTAATTATTTACAGCGCCGGCAAATGCGGCAGCACAGCCTACTTGGCAATCAGCGTATAGGGCAGCCACGTTACGCTTCCCGGCGCGTACGTGCAGATAAAAAGCGTACCGACAAGCGGAATCAGGAAAACCAGTATAACGCGGTAGAGTTTGTTAAGCTCCACCTTTCCCACATCGCTGATAATAAAAAGGCAGACGCCAAAGGGCGGCGTTATCTGGCCTATCATAAGATTGAGTACCACGACCACGCCAAAGTGTACCATATCGAGGCTAAGGCCCTGCGCCAGGGGAATAAGAATGGGCAGCATCAGGGTAAGAATAGCCCCCGGTTCCATAAACATACCCAGGAGCAGCAGAAAAACGTTGATAATAAGAAGAGCCGCATTCGGATTTGAGCTGATACCCAAAAGGAAACCCGCCAGAGAAGCGGATATTCCCTCTTTAATAAGCACATAGGCAAACAGCGTTGAAGAGCCAATAATAAAAAGAGTATTCGCCGAAGTTAAGGCGCTTTCCGCAAGACACTTTTTGAAAGCCGCCCAGTTCATCGTATGGTACACAAAAATTGCGATAACAAGAGCATAGCCCACAGCTATACTGGAAGCCTCTGTCGGGGTAAACCATCCCAGAGTAAAGCCGCTTAAAATAATCAGGGGAGTGATAATCGAAAGTATTGAAGCGAAAAACTGCCTTACAAGGGCCGCCGCGCTAAAACGGGTTCTGGGATAGCCCCGCTTCATGGCCATAATAAATACCAGAATCATAAGGGAAAAGCCCAGGAGCAGCCCCGGAACAACGCCCCCCATAAAAAGCTGCGAAACGCTGACGCTGGCGATAGACCCGTAGATAATAAGCGGTATGGACGGCGGAAATATGGGCCCGATAACAGAGGAGGCCGCGGTTATGGCCGCGGAGAATTCCTTGTCGTAGCCGTTTCGGGTCATGGCTTCCATTTCAATGGTTCCCAGGCCCCCCGCATCGGCGGCGGCGCTGCCCGACATACCCGCGAAAATGATGCTCGCTACCACATTGGCATGACCCAGGCCGCCGGGTATCCAGCCCACAAGCTCTTTTGCGAAGTTAAAGATTCTCTCCGTGATTTTTCCGGCGTTCATAAGGTTTCCCGCCAGAACAAAAAGCGGAATAGCGATAAGCAGAAAAGAATCAATGCCGGAAACCATCTTCTGGCCAATAACCATAAGAGGGTATCCCAGCCAAATGCAGCCGATAATTGCGCCCGCGCCTATGGACACGGCAATAGGAGCGCCCAGGACGAGGAGTACAATAAATACGATGAAAAAACTTATCACGCGCGGCCCGCCTTACCCAGAATTTTCTCGGCGAGGCTGTACGCCGCTTTCAGGCTTATAAACCCCCCCGCAAAGCACAGCGGAAAATACTGCCATACTTTTGAAATCTCCGGCATGGATGAAAAGCGCTCGGTCGTAACAAAAGGGAAAAGGCCGGCAAAAGACACCAGCATAATGAGCCCCAGACACAAACCCACAAGGGTATGCAGATACCAGACAACAGTTTTTACCGGCCCCCGCAGCCGCGTATAAATCATATCCAAAGCAATCAGACGGTTTTGGTCGTAGAGTACGGCAATACCCAGAAAAGCCATCCACATAAAAAAAAGGCCGGCTATTTCCGTCATGCCCCGGAAGGAATTGTTGAAAATATTACGCAGCGCGATTTCGTTCAGCATAAGAAGAACTATTCCCGCTATAAGGCACATCATCAAAACCCGCGCGGCTGTGCTTATAGCGTCAAGAATTTTCTTTGCAATCCTCATCGTGTAATTCCTCCGGGGCAAAGGGGCGAAGACGCCCCCTATTTTGCCAGAATCTGGTCGATGATGCTCTGGTTATACCATTTCTCTCCGGCATACTGCTTGTAGTAGTTACTGCCGCCGAGTTTGTCCTTAAAACTTTTAATGTCGGGGCTGGTATCAAACTGAACCCCGGCTTTTTTCAGGGTTTCGGTAGCGGTAACATTGTCCTGTTCAATTGTGTCAAAAGAATACTTTGCCGCCGCCACAGCCTGCTCCTTGAGAATCTTCTGCTGTTCGGGACTGAGTTTCTTCCACATATCCGCGTTGGCCGCCATGGTGCAGCCCATCCACATATAATTGATAAAACTATAGTGCTTGATGTGGTCGTAGGTAGCGTTGGCGACAAGGTGATAGGTAGCGTTGTCCTGCGCCTCGGCTGTACCGTTGGACAGGGCGATGGCCAGTTCGTTCAGGGCAAGGGCGACAGGCGTAGCTCCCAGGGCTCCCCATACGTCAAGGTACATTTTGCTGGTCGGCACGCGGATTTTAAGGCCCTTCACATCGTTCACGGTATGAACCGGTTTTTTGGTGGTGGCGATATGGCGCATTCCGTTGTCGCCCTCGGAAAGATACACCAGGCCCACGCTGGGCAGGTCGCCAAAGATTTGTTCCCCTATGGGGCTGTTGACGATTTCATAGGCCTGCTTCGCGTCCCGAAACAGAAAGGGCAGGTCCAGTATGCTCGCCTTGGCGTAGAAACTCGTAAATCCCGATGTTCCGGCAAAAATAATATCGATTGTTCCCATGCGGGTTGATTGCAGGGCCTCGGCGTCGTTTCCCAGCTCTCCCGAATGATGGGCCGTAAGCTGAATCTTTCCTCCCGACGCGGCTTCCACCAGTTCCTTGTATTTCAGAATGGTTTTGGTGGGTACGGCCGTAGCGTTTCCCGGAGAATACACCGTCAATGAAGCGGCTTTTGCGCTGCCCGCGGCGGAAGAATCCGCGCCGCCTCCCGCGAAAACCATGCCGGCCGCCGCCGACAGAACAATGAGAGTCAACAGAGTTTTTTTCATTTCAAAATTTCCTCCTTATGAAATTGTATTGCTAAAGACTACAGCCCTTTTTTCCGGTTGTCAATCAATATGCGCTTAAGTAAGGAAGACCCCCACGGAGGAGAACATTGGCCTTCCGCGCCAGAAATCTTACGCCGGAAGCGTTGCGCCTGCTGCTTCTGTTTCGCCGGAAGAATTTTCTTTCGGGCCCGGGCCGCTTAAATTAGTTGTCCACTGCGTCATTTTTATGGGAAGGAAAGAATACTTTACGCTGTCGAAGATGAGCGCGTCCCCTGACGTGAGAAGGATTTGATATACCCACGTCATGCGGTTACTGAAGAGGCTCATTGTGAGAAGTGAATTTTTTCTGCGGTTTTCGATGTGCTTAATGCTGCGTATATCTTTGTATGCGTAGACCCTCGCGCTGCGCAGGCTCATGACTTCCATGTGGCGCGCGTAGAAGATGACGCTGCAAAAACAATTTTGCAAACGGTATAAACTAATTGCGATGAGCGTCAAACTAATTGCCGCGAGTATGAGCGGATTGTTGATGGGCGAAGGCGCTCCCTCGGCTGTAACGAGTTTCCCCGTGATGCTCGAATGCAGGAGAAGCGCGATGAAGCCCACGATAAACGCGGCTCCGAAAATGTTTACGACTTTTTTGCCCTTCATAACAAGCAGGGGCTGTCCGAATTCCGCGTGGCTGGGCAGGGCCGCAGCCGCGCTGTCTTTTTCCGTTGGCGTAAATACGCGCTCATCCTGTTCTGGCGTCAATTCTGTCCTCCGCAAATTTTCGTATGGACGCACTCTACCATGAAAACCCAAAAGATGATAGTATCTTTCTTGGAGAAGTTTCGGAATTTGGGCGCATTTTTTCCCGTTGGGAAAAAACCGGGCTATCCGCTCCAATTCCTCAAAAAACGCCTTCGGCGTTTTTCTGCGGGATTTCCGCTTCTATCCCTTGCGCGGCCCAGGGGAAAAAGGCGCGCTGGCAAAATTCAAAATCGCGGGAGACAGTCATGGTAAACATCTTTAACGGAAACGTATATCTTTTTAACGGAAACGAAATTCTGCGCGGCATTCCCGAAAACAAAAAACGCATAAGCGAAATTCTACAGCCGGACATGAAGCCCCGCGAGGGAACCATAACCCACGGAATTCTCTCAAGCCACACCGCGCCCGCCGTCTCCCGCAGAGAAGACACCCTCAGTCTCACGTTTGACGCCATGACCTCGCACGACATCACCTTTGTCAACATTATACAGACTGCCAAAGTGAGCGGCCTTGAAAAATTTCCCCTCCCCTACATTCTCACCAACTGCCACAATTCCCTGTGCGCCGTGGGCGGCACCATTAACGAGGACGACCACCTCTTCGGCCTGTCCGCCGCCAGAAAATACGGAGGAGTGTACGTGCCGCCCCACCTCGCGGTGATTCATTCCTATATACGCGAAACCCAGGCAGGCTGCGGCAAAATGATTCTGGGCTCAGACAGCCACACGCGCTACGGAGCCCTCGGAACCCTCGCAGTAGGGGAGGGCGGGGGCGAACTCGTAAAACAGCTTCTGGGCCAAACCTACGACATGAAGAAGCCCAAAGTTATCGGGGTGTATCTTTCGGGAAAACCCCAGGCCGGAGTGGGGCCCATGGATGTCGCCCTTGCCCTGATACAGGCGGCTTTCACAAGCGGTATAGCGAAAAACGCTGTTTTGGAATTTGTAGGGGAGGGCGTTTCGGGGCTTTCCGCTGACTTTCGCTGCGCGGTAGACGTTATGACAACCGAAACAACCTGCTGGTCATCTATCTGGAGGACGGACGAAGTTATCCGCGATTACCTTGTCCTCCATAAAAGAGGAGAAGACTACAGAAAGCTCGAACCCGCGCCGCTGGCCCTGTACGACGGAATGCTCCAGATTGACCTCTCCCGCATAAAACCAATGATTGCGCTTCCCTTTCATCCCAGCAATGTTTTTGAAATTGACGCGCTTTTAGAAAATCCGGGCGATATTCTCTCTCAGGTGGAAAAAGACGCGGCGGGTCTTCTGGAAGAAGGGCCGGGAAAACCTACAACCCGCTTCAATTTAACGGACAAACTCGAAAACGGACGGCTCAAGGTTGACCAGGGAATCATAGCGGGCTGCGCCGGAGGAACTTTTGAAAACATCATGGCAGCCGCCTCCCTCCTGAAAGGAAAGAGCCTGGGAAACGGAGAGTTTTCCCTTTCGGTTTATCCCGGAAGCCAGCCCATACTCCTCGAACTTGCCAAAAACGGAACCCTCGCGGAACTTATCTCCTCAGGAGCCGTGATTCGCACGGCCTTCTGCGGGCCCTGTTTTGGAGCGGGCGATGTTCCGGCCAACGGGAGCCTGTCAATCCGCCACACAACGCGGAATTTTCCCAACCGCGAGGGCTCAAAGCCCGCAAACGGCCAAAGGGCTTCCGTGGCCCTCATGGACGCGCGGAGTATAGCCGCCTCCGCGGCCAACGGAGGCTTTCTTGCCTCCGCCCTCACGAGCGGCTGGACGGAGGCATCCCCAGCCTACCACTATGACGGTGCTCCCTACACAAACAGGGTTTATAACGGAATAGGCAGGCCCCGCAAAGATGTGGGCCTCCGCTACGGGCCCAACATTACGGACTGGCCGCCCATGCAGGCCCTGGGCGAGGTGATTCTCCTCAAAATCGTTTCCTTTATTACGGACCCTGTTACCACTACGGACGAACTGATTCCCTCTGGCGAAACCTCGTCTTTCCGCTCAAATCCCGTGGGCCTCGCCGAGTTTACCCTTTCGCGGAAAGACCCCCTGTACGTGGGCCGCGCCAAAGAAGTACGTGCGGCGGAAGAAGCCCGTCGTGAAGGCCGCCCGCCGGAAGAAGCCCTGCCGGAACTAAAAAGCGTCTTCGCGGCTATCGCGGGTCTCCCCGGAAATGAAAAAATTCCGCCCTCCGGTATTCAAATCGGCTCCGCGCTCTACGCCCGCAAACCCGGGGACGGCAGCGCCCGAGAGCAGGCCGCAAGCTGCCAGAAAGTGCTGGGCGGCTGGGCCAACTTTGCCCGCGAGTACGCCACAAAGAGGTACAGGAGCAATCTCATCAACTGGGGCCTTATCCCCTTTATTGTCGAAGGTGAGCCGCCTTTTACACATGGGAGCTACATTTTTATTCCCCGTGTGCGGGAAGCCCTTACAGGAGGCGGGGCTATTTCCGCTTACATCATAGACGGCGGCGCTGTCCGGGAAGCGAGCTTTCCCGCGCTCCGCCTTGAATCAGGAGAAAAAGAACTTATCCTCTCAGGCTGCCTGATTAATTACACCAGGGCCCGCTTAAGGGTTCACTCCGCCAGGGCAAAATCGCCCTGACAAAAAACAAGCTCTCCGCCTATGGCAACAAGCTGCGGCAGAAAAAGCTCTTTGGTCTCGTATGTTCTCCCCGCAAAATCCTGATGTACGATTCTTTGGGAAATCTTTTTGAATACGGCTATATCGCCGCGCGCGCCGGGCCGGAGCGTTCCGATTTTTCCTTCAAGGCCCATGAGCCGCGCGGGGGTTTGTGTAACGGCGCGTACAACCTCGCGCAGGCTCATGCCCATTGTGAGAAACTTCGCCATAAGGTAGGGCAAATTCTTTGCGTGGGGGGAATAATTGAGTTTGTCTAGGGTCCAGTCCGTGGAGATAATGTCGGGGTGAAAGCCCTGTTTCATCGCGGCAAGGGCAACAGGAAAACTGAAATTACTTCTGCCGTTGGCGGAATCAAATATAACCCCGCGCGAGCGGGCCTTGTGTATGGATTCGCGTATTCCGCCCGCAGCGTCCAGAATGGTTTCTTCCCCCATTCCCTGATACGCATGACAGTACACATCGTCCTTTTCCAGAAGCTCCGCAACCCCGTCAAGAGACGAGGGAGGGTTTGTCGTATGAACGCACACCTTTAGCTTAAGTTCGCGGGCTATGCGGAGGGTTTCTTTCAGGGCTTCGAGGGACGCGGCTATTCCCTTGCTGTAGCGGATTTTCAGGCCGAGGATAGTATCTGTGTAGGTTTCAACGAGCCTTTTAATCTGCGCGGGTCTGTATTCGGCGGGGTCAAACTTTTCCTGAATGTTTGTGTCCGGCTGCCCAGCGCCGTATACGTTGAGATAACTTTTTATGAGTACAGGCGAAGATGAGATAACCCCTTCGTAAAAAGCCCGGAAATTGGTACAGCCCGCTGTGCCCGCATCCACTGCGGCGGTAACGCCTGTAGGCGGCAGAAAAGCCGGATTAACGGAAATGGCGCTCCCCGTATGAAAAATGTGCGTGTGAAAATCAATAAGCCCGGGAAACACGTACAGGCCCGATGCGTCCACAGAGCAGACAGCCTCTGTTCCCAGAGGGGCGGGCGTAATTACTCCATTTTTAACGCCTATGTCCATTTTCCCGTCTATATTTTGCAATGGGTCAACAACATGACCGTTACGAACAAGAAGGTCGAGTTTCATAGTATACCTGCCAGAGAGAGGATAACTGTAATAGTATAAACTGGTTATACTGTAAACCCGGCTTGTGAAAGCGTCAATGTTTTTTTGGCGTGGGGACAGCCCGTGGGCCGCGCAAGGGATAGAAGCGGAAATCCCGCAGAAAAACGCCGCAGGCGTTTTTTGAGGAATTGGAGCGGATAGCCCGGCCCTGCGCTTTTTCGCGCAAGCGGAAAAGCGCAGGGGTGCGCCCAAAGAATACATTTGCTACTTTTTGAAAAAGGTGTTATAATGAATTTTAATAATCATACGCCACTGTGTGGCAATTGTATTCTGGAGGAAACAATGAAACGTCTTTTTACGGTACTTATTTTTACGGCGGCGGGGCTGGGGCTTCTTGCGGGCTGCGGAGGACAGAAGTCCGGGGAAACGGCGCAGGCGTCCGGCGGAAGCGGCAAACTGGTTGCCTATAGCCCTTTGACGCTTGAGTTTATGAAGCCCATCATCGAGCGCTTCGAGAAAGAAACGGGAATCAAGGTGGAGGTTATCGCTCTGGGAACCGGAGAGGCCCTGAAACGTATCGAGTCGGAAAAGAATAATCCCCTCGCGGACGTTATGTGGAGCGGCGCGACAACGACTGTCAAATCCAAGATGGACCTTTTTGAAAATTATCAGACTCCCAACGAGCCGTCTATTGACCCGAAGTATAAAAACGTGGAGGGGCCGCTCACGAGATTTGACGCGACGGGCAGTATTATGATGGCGAATACAAAACTTCTGGGGGATATACGCATGGAGGGCTACAAAGACCTCCTCAATCCCAAGCTCAAGGGAAAAATCGCTATGGCCGACCCTGCGGCTTCTTCGTCCGCCTTTGAACACGTTGAAACCATGCTCTTTGCGATGGGCGGGGGTGATACTGCGCAGGGCTGGGATTTTATAAAAAAATTCTGCGCGCAGCTTGACGGCAAACTTCTGGGCAGTTCTTCCGCGGTCTACAAGGGTGTGGCGGACGGCGAATACACTGTCGGCCTTACTTTCGAGGAGGGGGGCGCGACGTATCTTTCCCTCGGGGCCCCGATTAAGCTGGTCTATATGGAAGAAGGCGTTACTTTCCGGGGGGACGGCATAGAAATCATCAAGGGCTGCAAGAATCTGGAAAACGCGAAGAAGTTTTTGGACTTCTGCACGAGCTTTGAAGTTCAAAAGCTGATGAACGACAGCTTGAACCGCCGCACTGTCCGCACGGACCTTCCTCCTTCGCCTATTCTCAAGCCTTTGTCGGAGATGAAGGTTTTGGAGGTTGACGAGGACATGGCTGCCGCGAAACGGCAGGAGTGGATTGCGAAGTTTAAGGAGATATTTACCAGCAATTAATTTTTGCGGTTTTTCCGCGGGCGGCCCGTGCGGGCCGCCCGTGTTTTTATTTTGGAGGTGGTACAGGTGAGCGTAGCGATTCATGTGGATAATGTCGTCAAACGGTACGGCAGCGCGACAATAATTCCGGGCTTGTCGCTTGACATCAAAAACGGGGAGTTTTTTACTCTTCTGGGGCCTTCGGGCTGCGGTAAGACAACGCTCCTACGGATGATAGCGGGTTTTAATTCGATTGAAGACGGAACTATCAGTTTTGACGGCAGTCCCATCAATAACATTCCGGCAAACCGCCGCAATATAGGTATGGTGTTTCAGAATTACGCGATTTTCCCGCATTTAACGGTGCGGCAGAATGTTGAATACGGTTTAAAGCTGCGCAAGCTGTCAAAAGAAGAAATACGCAAAAAGGTGGACGATATTCTGCGTCTTGTCAGAATCGAGGAATATGCGAACAGGCTGCCGGAGCGGCTTTCGGGCGGCCAGCAGCAGAGGGTTGCTCTCGCGCGGGCTATTGTGATTCACCCCAGCGTACTTCTCATGGACGAGCCCCTGTCTAACCTAGACGCAAAACTGCGGGTGGAGATGCGGGACGTTATCCGCAGCGTACAGAGGCAGGTGGGCATTACAACTGTGTATGTTACCCACGACCAGGAAGAGGCTCTTGTTGTATCGGACCGCATCGCGGTTATGAAAGGCGGCGTTATTCAGCAGGTGGGCAAACCCCAAAGCATCTACGCGCGTCCGGCCAATGGTTTTGTTTCTACTTTTATCGGCCACTCCAATCTGTTCCACGCGCGGGCTAGAGGCGGCCAGTCAATCGAGTTTGAGGGCGGTTTCCGGCTTGAGGCGCCGGAGCTGGGGGAGGTTTCGGCGGGTACGGCTCTTGTCGCCGCTGTGCGGCCCGAAGAGTTCTCGCAAGGGGCCGAGGGCCTCACGGCAAAAATTACGGGCGCGACTTTTTTGGGCAAGTACGTTACCTACGCTTTGAGTTTCCCCGAGGCTCTTCTTGTTTCAGGGCAGCCCAGCATAGAGTATTCACAGGATTTGGGCAGCGCTGCGCGGCTTTTTGAGGTAGGCGAGGAGATTTCCCTGCGTCCGAATCCCGCGAAAATCAACATATTTACGCCCGATATGGAACAGAGCCTGATGCGAGGTGTACAAAAATATGCGCGGTAAATCTTTTTTGCCTGATTTCTGGAAGACTCTTACGTTTATACTGGTTCTTGTTTTCGCGCTGTTTTTGGTTTATCCGCTGGCTTCGCTTTTTTTGAGCAGTTTCAAAGCTCCTGAAACGCACGCATGGACGCTTGATAACTTCGCAAAATTCTTTAGCCGCAAATTTTACTATTCGGCTTTGGGAAACAGTTTTCTTGTTACTGCCTGCGTAACGGTACTCACTGTTTTTATTGGTATTCCCATGGCCTACTTTATGACGGCCTTCAAAATAAGGGGCAAAACAGTTCTCGAAATTCTCATCATTATTTCCATGATGTCGCCCGCGTTTATCGGAGCCTACTCGTGGGTTCTTTTGGGCGGAAGAAACGGCGTTTTAACAAAGTTTATCGCGGAAGTTCTGGGCCTTGAGTCTACTCCGTCTATTTACGGCTTCGGGGGCATACTTTTGGTATTTACCCTCAAGCTGTATCCTTTTATTTATATGTACGCGAGCGGGGCTTTGAAAAAAATCGATGTTTCCCTCGGAGAGGCTGCCGAGAGCCTGGGCTGCGGGGGCCTTCGCAAGGTGGCGACAATTATCGTGCCTCTTATTACGCCGACAATTCTCGCGGGAAGCCTCCTCGTTTTTATGAACGCTCTTGCGGACTTTGGAACGCCTATGCTGATAGGCGAGGGTTTTAGAACAATGCCGGTGCTTATTTACTCGGAGTTTGTCGGTGAGGTGGGCGGCAGCGCGAATTTCGCGGCGAGCATGGCTACAATTATGGTGCTGATTACGGCGCTTATGTTTATCGCGCAAAAACATTTTGTCAACAAAAAATCATATACGATGAGCGCGCTGCGGCCCATGCAGCCAAAGGAAATAACGGGAATAAAGAGTTTTTTTGTTCACGCTTTCTTGTTTGTCGTGATTGGGCTGTCTATTATTCCCCAGCTTACGGTTATCTACACTTCGTTTCTTAACACCAATCAGGCTATATTCCTTCCGGGATTTTCGCTTGTCAGCTACAAAATGATTTTCTCCAATCTGGGAAACGCTATCGCCAATACGTATCTTTTTGGCCTTCTGTCCATTCTTGCTATTGTCCTTTTGGGCCTGTTTATTGCCTACCTTTCGGTACGCAGGCGGAACTTCTTTACGGGCGTTATTGATACGCTGACGATGTTCCCCTACATTATTCCGGGTTCTGTTTTGGGTATTACTTTGCTTTTGGCTTTTAACGACAAGCCTCTTATTTTGAGCGGAACCGCGCTTATCATTATTATCTCTCTGGTAATACGCCGTCTGCCCTACACTCTGCGTTCCAGTTCGGCAATCCTTTACCAGATAAGCCCCAGTATAGAAGAAGCCTCCATCAGTCTGGGGGCTTCTCCGGTTATGACGTTTTTCCGCATTACGGCCGTTATGATGCTGCCCGGCGTTCTTTCCGGCGCGATATTAAGCTGGATTACGGTGATTAACGAGCTGTCTTCTTCTGTTATTCTCTATACGGCGGGAACCCGCACCATGTCGGTTGCGGTATATCAGGAAGTTGTCCGCGCAAGCTACGGAACGGCGGCGGCTTTGGCTACGATTTTAACGGCGACAACGGTTGTGTCCCTCATTGTGTTCTACAAGCTCACGGGAAAAAAGGAGGTGAGCGTCTAAGCTGGTGTTTTTGGAATTGGGGCGTTCTTCTCCCGCGCGCAGCGCGCGGGAGGTGCGCTCTGTTTCCCGCGGCTTACTTCCTGTGAAATTCTAAAAAAACGCTATAAGCAAAAACCATGAAAAAATTTTTCATTTCACCGTCCCTTATGTGTTCAAATCTTATGAACGCGGGCAGCGATATAAAAACTCTTGAGGGCTGCGGGGCGGATTTTCTTCATATTGATGTTATGGATAACCACTTTGTTCCCAACATTACCCTGGGGCCGGATTTCGCGCGCGCGGTGCGGAAGACCTGCGGCTCTCCCATAGACGTTCACCTTATGGTGGAAAACCCGGAAAACTGTATTGCCTGCTGGAACTTTCTGGGAGAGGGGGACATTATCAGCGTTCATTACGAGTCTTCCCGCCATGTTCAAAAAGCTCTTGCGGCAATCCGGGAACTGGGAGCGAGGCCGGGTATAGCTTTGAATCCGGCAACGCCTTTTACCCTGCTTGGGCACGTACTGGACGACATAGACGTTGTTCTGGTTATGACGGTAAACCCTGGCTTTGCCGGGCAGAGGCTGATTCCGGCGGCTCTGGAAAAAATACAGGCTCTGCGGCTGTGGCTGGACGAGCGCGGGCGGGGGGACATTTTAATTGAGGCTGACGGCAATGTGAGTTTTGACTCTGCCCGTTCCCTGAAAGAGGCTGGGGCGGATATTTTTGTCGCGGGAAGCTCGAGCGTTTTTTCCCCCGAAGGCGGCGTTGCGGAAAATTATGCGCGGCTGAAAAATATGCTGAAAAATACGCTATGATGCAGGGATAATGCGGGAGGGGTGTTTAGCCCCTGGGCGCGCAAGGGATTGGAGGGGACGCGAAGCGTGTATTTGCGCGAAGCGCAAATACCGGAGCCCCGCAAAGCCCCCCTCAAAAACGCGATTAGGGCCACAGCCACGTAGTGCTGAGATGAGGCACTTAGCCTGATTTTGCGGAGAGCTGTAATTGCGCGTTTTATCGGGCTGCGGGTTTTTTCGGGCTCCGCCCGAAAAAATGCGCCCGGAATCTTCATTGACAGGTCTTTTTTCCTCTGATATATTAGGGCGAGGTTAACAAAATGGCAAGATTTTTCAAATCGGTGAACGACTTTATTATCGGAATGGCGCTTCTGGGGCTCGGCATTTTTATTGCGCTCTACAAGGATATTGTGAGGGGGCCTGTTTCCGACAACGCGGGGGGTATTCTGGTGCGGCCGGACGTGTACGTGCGCATGGTGGGGGTTCTCCTTATTATTTGTTCGCTTATTCTGGTGCTGAAATCCATTAAATTTTCGCGTTCCGCCAAGACTGAGGGGTTTCATTTTGTGATGAGCTGGGAGGTGGCTCTGACGGGGCTGTCGCTCCTCCTCTACGCTGTTCTTCTGTATCCTCTGGGTTTTTATATTACGACTTTTCTTTTGACGATGTTTCTTACCTGTATGTATATGCGCAGGGAGAGGACGAGCGGGGGCAAGAAGGCCCTGACGCGCAAGGCTCTTCTGGCGGCCTGTGTGTATTCGGTTGCGATGGTTATTGTCGTGTATCTTATTTTTGCGAAGGTTCTCAAAGTTGCTCTGCCGCCGGGCGATATTTTCTAAGTGTGGGGAGAAAAACCTTTTGGTTTTGTCAATATAAAATTGCGCGGTTTATCCGTGCGAGGAGGAAAAATTGAAAAAGATTTTTGGTGTTCTTTTGGCCTTCGCGGTGACGGGAATGGTTTTCGCGGGGGGCGGTTCGGAGGGGGCGGCGAATTATCCTGAGAAGCCGGTGCAGTGTATTATTCCCTACGCTCCGGGCGGCGGTTCGGATGTTCTTACCCGCGCCATCATGAAAGATATTAAAATGAAACAGCCTCTTGTTGCCGTTAATATCGAAGGCGGCGCGGGCCTCGTGGGCGCGAATCAGGCTCTGGACGCGAAACCCGACGGCTATACGATTCTTGCCCACAATCCCCTTGACCTTATAGGTTTTGACCTGGGGGGCCTTTCCGATGTTAAGCTCTGGGCGGAGTTTGAAACTGTTGCTATGGTTGTGGCGGATTACGATGTGGTCAACACGAACAAGGCTTCAGGCTGGAAAACCATTGAGGATGTTGTGGCTTTTGTAAAGGCCAATCCGGGGCAGAAGGTCAAATGGGGCGTTTCCGGCGCGAGGTCGGTCAATATGGCCAACACCCAGCGCATCGCGCGGGACCTGGGAATTTTTGACAACATTACTTTTGTTCCCTACGACGGGGGCGCGGGTACGCGCAAGGCCCTTATGGGAGACGAGGTGCGCCTTGAGACTGCTACGGCTTCGGAGACAAAGGCTCTTGCGGCTTCCGGCGATACTATTCCTCTCCTTGTTATGAGCGAGAAGCGCATTAAGCCCCTTCCCAATACTCCGACCACTGTAGAAAAGGGTATCAAGGTTGCCATTGCCAAGTGGAGGGGGTACTTTGCTCCCAAGGGAACGCCCAAGGCGGCTCTTGAATATCTTGAGAAGGCTTTGAAGGAAGTTGTCGCCAATTCCGAATTCGTGAATACCGTTGAGAACAAACTCAACTTTACGGCGAACTTTGTGGGCGGGGCCGATGCGAAGGCTCAGATTGCGAAGTGGAGAGAGGAGATTGCTCCCGGGTTCAAGGACCTGAAATAATTTTTTTCAAAAACTGTGGGCGCGGGAGGCGGGGAAAAGTTTTTACTGCCTTGTCTCTTCCGTGCCTGCTGTTTGAAACTGCCATAAGGAGGCTTTTTTTATGGAAGCGATTATACTGGGATTTCAAATGCTTTTTTCTCATCCCTCCGTAACCCTGCTTATGGTGTTTGGGGTATTTTTCGGCATTATTTTTGGCGCTATTCCGGGTTTAACGGCCACTCTGGGCGTTATGCTGATGATACCCTTTACCTTTACAATGACGGCGGCCCAGGGGCTTGCCCTCCTTGTGGGTATTTACGTGGGCGGCATATCCGGCGGGCTTATTACCGCAACCCTGATTAATATTCCGGGAACCCCTTCGTCCATAGTAACCTGCTGGGACGGGTATCCCATGGCAAAAAACGGAAAGCCCAGCGAGGCCCTTGCCATTGGAGTATTTGCAAGTCTTGTTGGAGGAACTTTTTCCGCCGTTGCCCTTTTTACGATTGCGCCCCAGCTTTCCAGGGTGGCCCTCATGCTCGGAAGCTGGGACCTCTTTGCGGTTTGCCTTATGGGGCTTGCCATTGTCGCTGTTATGACAAGCGAGGACATCATCAAAGGGCTTTTGGGCACTCTCATCGGGCTTCTTTTGGGGACTGTGGGCATGGACCTGGTTCTGGGCGTAAGCCGGCTTACCTTTGGCTTCCGCCAGCTTCAGGGCGGGATTCAGGCCACGGCTTTGATGATGAGCCTCTTTGCCATACGGGAAATTATGGACCAGGTTGTGCATCTCAAGGAAAAGCCCCCCAAAATGACTCTGAACAAAATATCCTTCTTGCCTCCCTTCAAGGAGATGAAGGGCTGCATCAAGGCCCTGGGTATAGGAAGCCTCTGCGGTACTTTTATTGGTATTCTTCCCGGTATTGGGCAGAACGCTTCGACCATTCTCGCGTATAACCAGGCGAAAGCTGTTTCAAAGAGGCCGGAGTTTTTCGGCAAGGGCAACCCCGAAGGCATCTGCGCTTCGGAATCTTCGAACAATGCGGTAAACGGGGGCGCTCTTATTCCCCTTGTAACGCTGGGTATTCCGGGCGATATGGTAACGGCGGCCCTCATAGGGGGCCTTATGATTCAGGGGCTCCAGCCGGGCCCTCTTCTTTTTACGACGAATGCGGACATCGTGGGTACAATTATGGTTGTGTATTTTCTCGCAAATATCGTTATGTACGTTATGGAACTGGGCCTTATGAAGGTGATTATAAAAATCATCGAAGTAAAACTTTCTTTTCTTTTTCCGGCTGTTATTCTTTTTTGCGTTCTGGGCGTTTTCGCGCTCAATAACCGCGTGTTTGATATTGGTATTCTCATTGTCTTTGCTGTGGCGGGCTATATTCTTAATCAGTTCAAAATAGACCTTGTGTCGATTATCCTCGGTTTTATTTTGGGGCCCCTTGTTGAAAAGTATTTCAAAATTGCCCTTATCAGGGAAGAGGGAAATCTCGCTTCGATTTTCACCTATCCGGTGGCGAGCGTGTGTCTGGGTATTTCCGTGCTGTTTCTTTTTTCGCCCTTGATTATGAAAGGCGTACGGGCCCTCGTCCGCAAAAAAAGCGCGGTGTAGAATTGTGTGTGGGGGGCAAGCCCCCCTGAGCCGGAGCCTCCTCGTTCCTGCGGTGTCTCCGGCTACCCCTCGTACAGGGGCGCTGCCCCCGTAACGCCCCCGCCGGTTTCCGTTAAGTGCCCAAAGCCCCGCAAAGCCCCCCTACCCCGCCCTATGCACCTGGTACTTCTTAACAAACCCGCTGGGCCTGTAGGTCATCTTTGCC
Source organism: Spirochaetales bacterium (assembly GCA_031280945.1). Lineage (GTDB taxonomy): Bacteria > Spirochaetota > Spirochaetia > DTKZ01 > DTKZ01 > JAISAF01. The sequence continues at coordinate 1,468 of JAITGB010000118.1, read as the reverse complement.
TGACGCAGCCCCGTGTCGCCCAGGTCCTGCTCGCGGTTAATATGAATGTAGTGCTTGGGAAGTGACGCGGCGAAGGCTTGATTGACGAACTGGTAGATTCCCTTGTAGGAGTCTATGGCTTTTTCAAAGTGTATGGCAAAGCTGCGCCCACGCGCGAGGGCTTCGCCGAGGGTGTACGCCGCGGGCTTGCCGCCCACGTAAAAAATGCAGCCCTTGAGATTGAGCTCTTCCATAAGGTCGAGGGCCTCGCGGGAAGCCGTGTAGTCGCCGCTTTCGCCCTTGGCCTCGCGCCAGGCATCGAGTATGTAGAAAGCGTCCTTCAAGGCAGAAGCCCGGAGGGGCTTGGCCTCGTAGGTATAGTTGTTGAGAAAAGCGTTTACAAGATTACGCTTTTTGTGGTACTGCTTGCCCGGCAGGGTGGCCAGGTCTTCGCGGAGGTAGAGATAGTCGAAGTTGTTCCTGTCCTCCTCCGCAGTGTAGCCGCTTTGCTCGAGCATGATGCGGCCCGCAGCCGTATCGCCCTCCGACAAATTCTTCAGGTAGCCGTGCCGCGAAAAAAGCCCGTGCACAAGGTCAATGTCCGGCAGACCGCAGGGCAGAAGAAAAAAACTCTTCCCCTCCCGTGCGCCCGAGAAAACGAGCGTATCGTTGGGCAGCCACGCAGCCCTGTAGCCGTACGTGTTTCTAAAAAGGTACAGCCCCGCGAAAGTAAACTCCGAGATTCCGTCCTTGAGCATCGACAAGCGGGGGTGCAGGTCCGCGCGCATCTCAAGGCCAATGGGCGCAAACTGAGGATATTTTGGAATTCCCATGCCCCCAATATAGCGAAAAAATCCCGCATGAGCAAATGGCTTGGGAGAAAGCCGGAGGAGTTCAGAATTTGGTCGCAAGTCCTTCGGACTTGCTGCTCGCCTCTGGGCCGCGCAAGGGACTGGTCGCAATCCTTACGGATTGCTGCTCGCCCCTGGGCCGCGCAAGGGATAGAAGCGGAAATCCCGCAGGAATCGCATCGGCGATTACGAGGAATTGGAGCGGATAGCCCGGTCTGGAATTTTTGCCCAACGGGCAAAAATTCCAGAATGCGCCCATTTTCTTAAGTTGTTGACATCGGGTACCCCTCCCTATCCCAAACGCCCCAAAATGCCGATGTTTTCTCTATGAAACCATTTTCCCTGAAAACGCTCCTTTTTCTGTGCGCCCTCACTTTCTTTTTCGCAGCCCCGCACAGGGCCGCAGCCGAAGAAGTCCTCGTCGAAGCCTTCGGCTACTACCTCGACATTCCCGAAGGCTGGAAGCTCGTGGACGCAGGGCCCCCCGCCCTTGTTTCCTTCGCGGCCCCCGGCGGGGAAGCGGTTTTTCAGGTAACTGTTTTTCCCCAGGACAAGTTCGCTTCCGCATCGGCCCTCGCAGCCTTTTACCGGGGACAGATTGCCGCTTCGGGAAAAGAAGCTCCCTTTACCTATCAGGG
>JAITGB010000093.1 GCA_031280945.1 Spirochaetales bacterium | reverse complement strand
TGGCATTTTTAGTTCACGGGCTGATGATACTCTGCGATGAAGCGTTTATAAAGGCGCGTTCCTATTTCGGAAGGAGGGAGGAATTCTACAACGCTTTGCGTACCTTTTTCTGGGCATTTCCGTTCCAAAGCTGGGACCATTTGTTGCTTTTTGTTATCACCCATGCCAAGGGCGGCTAAAAGTAAAACAGCTGTGAGTACGGACACCTGCCTTGCCCTCCGTGGCCGTTTCATGCTACGTTACTTCCATGCAAGAGTACAATCTGGACGCTGTAATCCGCAAAGTTCCTGATTTCCCCAAAAAAGGCATCCTGTACTACGACATCACAAGCATTTTAATGGAACCAGCGGCCTTGCGTTTTTGCGTAGAAAAGCTTACCTCCCGCGCGAAAGAATCGGGAGCCGCCGTCATAGCCGCGATAGAAGCGCGGGGATTTTTGTTTGCATCTCCTGTGGCTGAGCGGCTATGCCTTCCCCTCGTACTCGTGCGCAAAAAGGGAAAGCTCCCCGGTAAAACGCTCTCGCGCTCTTTTGCCCTGGAATACGGGGAAGCCTCTATAGAAATCCACGCCTCGGACATACAAAAAAACCTCCCCGTTTTTTTGATTGACGACCTTGTAGCAACAGGCGGAACCCTCCGCGCCGCCGCTGATATTTTCCGCGAAAGCGGCTCACCTGTCTGCGGCGCGGGCGGGGTAGTGGGGCTCCCGTTTTTGGGATATGAAAAAGCCCTCGCGGGGATTCCCGTGTATACACTTATCAATTATCAGGGAGAAACATAAGTCATGGCAAAAATTGCGCCTTCGATTTTAACGGCGGACTTTACCCGCATGGGCGAAACCGTACAAATGCTCGATGCCGCGGGCGCGGACTGGATTCACTGCGACGTTATGGACGGGGTTTTTGTCCCCAGCATTACCTTCGGGCAGCCCATGATTAAAGCCCTGCGGAAAATTACAAACAAACCCCTCGATGTTCACCTCATGCTGAGCGATTCCCTGCGCTACATTGAAGAGTTTGCGGAAGCGGGGGCGGACATTATTACGGTTCACCCTGAATCAGTGTCCAGCGTCCACCTCCACCGCGTAGTATCGAAAATCCGGGCCTGCGGAAAAAAGGCGGGCGTAGCCTTGAATCCCGCCACGAGCTTGGATGCGCTTGAATACATTTACGATACCATTGACCTTGTTCTTGTTATGTCCGTAAACCCCGGGTACGGCGGGCAGGCTTTTATTCCGGCCATGCTCGGAAAAATCGAAAAGGCCGCCCGCCGCATCAGCCAGCTGAACCTTGCTATTGAGCTTGAAGTTGACGGCGGGGTGAGCCTCAAGAACGCCGCCGGTATACGGGACGCCGGAGCTACAGTGCTTGTGGCGGGCCACGCTGTTGTTGACGCGGAAGACCCCTCCGGGGCAATGCGGGCCATCGCGGGACGATAGAGGGGGTTACGGGTTTTCGTGGAAAAAAATGGGGCGGTTTCGGGCCGCACGCAGGATTCGGTGTACTCTTCTCTTAGAATGAGCATTATGAGCCTGAACCTTGCGCCGGGAACCGCTATCAGCGAGAAGGAAATTTCGCTTCGCTACGGGGTGAGCCGTACTCCGGTGCGGGAGGCTTTTATCCGTTTGTCCAACGAGGGTCTTCTCAAGGTTTTTCCCCAGAGAGAGACCCTGGTAACGCGCATGGATTTCAAGCGTACGGGCCAGGAATTTTTTTTGCGGAAGGCTCTCGAAATGGCCGCCCTGGGGCCTTTTATCAGAAACTGCCGCAGCGAACACTTTACCCTCCTCGATGAGATGATAGGGGGTCAGACAGCATCTGCTTCCAGCGGGGAGTACCTCAAATTTATTGAGTTTGATGACGCCATGCACAGAACGATTTTTGAGGCTGCGGGCGAGGGGCTCTGCTGGGAGGCCATAACGAGTATGTGCTGCCACTATCCCCGCGTGAGGCTCCTGTCAATCTGGCTGGGAGGCATTGCGGGGGCCATTGTTAACGAACACCGCTTTCTCGTTGGGGCCTTAAAGAGGCGCGACTCCGCCGCCGCGCGGGAGGCTCTTGGCATACATCTTGACCAGCTTTCTTTTGAGGAGAAAACGCTCCGCGAGGAGTTTCCCGGGTACTTTGCGCCGGAAAGCGAGGATTCCCCTTCGGTTGATTTTGGGGGCCTGCGTTTGTAGGGGGGGAGCACGTGTGTAGCAACTTGACATTTGTCCGATAATTGTCTATTCTTATAGGCAGGAGGCTACACTATGGAGTTTTTATCGGTACGGGAGTTGAGTAAATCTCCGAAAATCGCCTTTGATAAACTTACCGCGGACGGGAAAGCTGTTATTACCAATAATGGCCGGCCAGAGGCAATTATGGTTAAAGTAGACGCGTCCTCTTTTGAGAGTACCCTGTCCCTGTTGCAGCAACTGGAATTTGCCCAGTCTATAGCCGCCATGCAGCAGGAATCGCTTCTCAACGGGAACTCAAAAATGACTCTGGACGAAATCAATGCCGAGATAGCGGCTGCCCGGCGGGAAATGGCGGCAGCATACTAGCGCTCTTCTATGTTTTCAGTTGTTATTGATACAAACGTGCTGGTGTCGGCGCTTATTATACCGGGGAGCGTTCCTGAACAGGTTTTGAGCATGGTTAAGAACAGGCTGCTGCCAACACGGTATAACACCGCGATTCTTGCGGAGTATTGGAGTGTCCTCTCACGGCCAAAGTTTAATTTCCGCGGGGAAGATATTCAAAGGGCGGTCAATGGCATATTCAAGGCCGGAATATGCGTCGAGGTTATTTCCAGCAGTTTCCCCCTGCCCGATGAAGATGACAGGAAATTCTACGATGTTGCAAAAATCACAGACTCAATGCTTATAACCGGGAATATGAAGCATTTTCCGG
>JAITGB010000092.1 GCA_031280945.1 Spirochaetales bacterium | reverse complement strand
CCTCAAATTTTTCCTGGGCCTCGCGCACACGGTTCTCCCCGAACACACGGATGCCTGCCTCCCGCGCCTCACGAACAACTTCTCTGCCGTGCGTCTTGGTAACGGCCATAAGGCCGACGCTTTCCACATTCCGCCCCGCGCGGCTGCACGCGGCTTCCACGCGCTCCTTCACATTCGCAAGCCGGGATGACAGTTCGCTGTCCATGGCTTTATAGTATCACAGCGCGGAAATAGCCGCAATGAGAGGGCCGCAATTTGCAATTTATAATGTTTAAAGGAAAAAGGACAGCCTCAAGGAGAGTTTATTGGGGGGCCTGTCTGTAGGAAGAAACGGAGCCTCCCCGGGGGGTCCCTTCCGTTTCTTCCTACAGACACCCCTGTTACCTTTAACGAGAGGCTGTCCTTTTTCAGGTTTTCCCCTCATTGGAATTACTTTAGATAAAAGGGGGTGTAAAGTAAATGCGCGATGCGTTGAAAACCGGCTCCCAAACGTTTATACTGTTTTAAATGAACATAAAGAAACTTCCGCGGGGGGCGCACACCGATTCAACCGCGCTGCCTATATTTCTTTCAGGCGGGGATGAGGCTTTTCTCGTCATTCAGGGCTACACGGACGCGGCGGCCCAGCTTCGCTACATCGCGGAAAGATTGTGGGAGAGGGGGTACACGGTTTCTGTCCCCCGCCTTCCGGGAAACGGGACCTGCGGTGAGGACTTCGTTACGACTTCATGGAAAGACTGGCTGCGCCGCGTAACGGACGAATACCTCGACTTAAAATGCCGCTGCGAAAAAGTACATATCCTCGGAGTTTCGCTGGGGGGCCTTCTCGCGCTCATTCTGGCGGGAAACTTTCCCGTTGAAAAACTGGTTCTGGCGGCTCCGGCGCTTGTTTCAAAAAACCGCAGCCTGCGCTTCGCGCCGGTTCTTAAGTTTTTCAGGCGCAAACTCCCGCGCAAAAATTACAGTTTCGCGGGCCCCCTCGAATACTCCTACATTGCCCGCGAATACTGGAAATGGAACTGGCCGGGCCCGGCGTGCAGTATCCTTGCGCTCAGGCGCAGGGCAAAGAAAATCCTTCCCCGCGTAGAGGCCGATACTTTGGTTATCGTGTCGAAAAAAGACGGTACGGTACCGCTCCAGGCGGCGGACCTCGTTGAAAAATTGTCCGCCGCAAAAAGTTTCCGCCGCGTTACGCTTGAGGAATCAGGCCACATTATTTTTGACGGCGCCGAGAAAGAAAAAGCCGCGGACGCGGTTATAGGCTGGCTTTCGTAAAAAGCTCAAGGTTCCTTTAGCGCGCGGCTTTCGGCGTGCGGCACACGCGGCTCCTCTTGTGCGCCAGAACGCGCAAGCATACGCCTGAAAAGAGAATCGGCCCTCTTTAATTCCCGCGAGCCGCGCGTTATTTTACACAAACTCAAAGAGTGTTTTTTCGCAATATCCCGCTGAGGGGTGCCCTGCGCAATTTCCTTTACGAGAATCCAGCGCGCGGCAATGGCTTTTATTTCCGCTTTTGTCAGGATAAAAGAAAAAAAAGCCTGGATTTCCTCATTGTCTCCGGTTGCGGCAAGGGCAGCCGACAATTCCCGTACAGCCGCCAAAATGAGCTTTTCCGTCATGCGGGCAGTGTAGCGCGAAAAAACCGCATGGACAAGCAAGCGTTTTCGGGGGGGGGCACGTGGACACGGCGGAATTTTTTCACTACATTTTCTCTATGGCACCCGTAGCGCCGTTAGCGCCAGCTCCGCCAAAAGAAAATTTTCACACGCACACTTACCGCTGCAAACACGCGCAGGCAGACTCACCCGATTACGCGCGGGCCGCGCTCGCAGCCGGCATGACCACACTCGGAATGTCCGACCACACTCCCCTCCCCGACGGCTGGACATCCTCTATACGCATGGACATCGAAGAGCTTGAAGGCTACCTCCAGGCCGTCCGGCAAGCGGAAATCCAAACAGGCATACAGGTTATCCCCGGAATGGAATGTGATATTGACGCACAGTATTTCCCGTTTTACCGCGATGAACTGCTCGCCCCCGGACGGTGCAGGTATCTCATAGGAGCCGTACACTACTACCGCCACAAGGGAGAACTCTTCTACGCCGCCGACATACCCGGCTGGGCGCATCTGGCATCGTACACCGACACGCTCATCCAGGGCATAACAAGCGGAATCTTTTCCTTTATCGCCCACCCCGACCATTTTGCGGCGGATTGGGACAGATGGGACGCGGACGCCAAATCCTGCTCGCTGGCCATAAGCGAAGCAGCGAAAAGCGCCGGAATCCCCCTGGAAATTAACGGAAACGGTTTTAGAAAGCAGCGCGTAAACTCTATGTCAGGCCCCCGCCCCCCCTACCCCTGGCGGCCCTTCTGGGAAACAGCCGCGCAGTGCAGAGTTGAGGTCATCGCCAACTCGGACGCGCACAGGCCCCAGGACATAGCCGCGTCCCTTGATGAGTGCGCAGCCCTCGCCCAGGAGCTTGGACTTGAGTACGGAAAAGTGCGTCTTACGGAAAAATAAAAGGCCCTACAGCGCAGGGGAAATTATTCCGCCTTCACCGGATTGCGCAGAATACCAATATTTTCAATCTCAATTTCCACAACATCGCCCGGCTTCACCGGCCCCACGCCGCTGGGCGTACCCGTAGTTATAATGTCCCCCGGCTCAAGGGTAAAGTTCTGCGAAATAAAAGACAGGGTTGCCGCAATGGAAAAAATCATCTCGCGGGTATTCGACGACTGAACAGTCTCTCCGTTCAGGCGGCAGCAAATATTAAGATTCTGGGCATCGCCTATGTCGCGGGTCAGCACAACGTGCGGCCCAATAGGCCCGAAAGTATCGAAAGACTTGCCCCGGAACCAGCCCGCCTTCTCACCCTTTTGCAAATTCCGCTGGCTCACATCGTTCATGCAGGTAAAACCATAGATATGCGCGAAAGCCTCGTCCTCCGGCACATTTTTGCACCTGTCCTTGATAATAAAAGCAAGCTCCGCCTCGTAATCAACGCGCGGCTTAAAATCGTAGCGCCCCAGAATCGCCGGAATCAGAATAGGCTCCTCCGGCCCCACAAGCACATTGGGCGTCTTCGCAAAAAGAATAGGCTCCCCCGGCGTCTCCATAACCACCGGACTAAACCCCGCGCTCTGGCTCTCCTTGACATGCTCACGGTAGTTGAGCCCCAGAGCAATAATTTTTGAAGGCTGAATTGTGTACATCGTATTTGTTTTGTAAACGGGCAGCGTAATCATGACACACCTCCTGTAAAGCGGACTTCATATAAACAGTACCAAAACGCAAGGCTTTGGGCAAGCCGGGGCGATGTGAGCGGTTTTTGGAAGTTTCGGAATTTGGGCGCATTTTTTACGGCCTGCGGCCGTAAAAAACCGGGCTTTGCGGGGCTTCGGCCCGTTGGGCACGCTTCGCGTCCCCTCCAATCCCTTGCGCGGCGTGCGGGATTTTGCGGAGCAAAA
>JAITGB010000231.1 GCA_031280945.1 Spirochaetales bacterium | reverse complement strand
GATTCTACCGGATTTCAGAAAAAAGTCAAGCGATTTACCGGAAAATATTTTTTGCCGTTCCGGTGTGCTTTTCATGCGGCGGAGGAGTAGCCCAAAAAGAATAACTCCTCCAAAAGGGGCTTACAGGCCACAGGTTGAACAGCTCTATTGTCCGCTGCCCATGCAGCCTGGATAACAGCAAAAAGCCCGTGGGGCGCAAGGGGCTGGTCGCAAACTCTTTGAGTTTGCTGCTCGCCCATGCATCCTGGATAGAAGCGGAAATCCCGCAGAAGCCGCGAAGCGGCTTTGAGGAATTGGAGCGGATAGCCCCCCTCAAAAACGCGATTAGGACTGTACCCATGTAGTGCTACACTGCGGCACTTAGCCTAATTCTGCGAATAGCTAAAATCCGCGTTTTATCGGGCTAAGAGTTTTTTGGGCCAACGGCCCAAAAAATGCGCCCATCTCTTTACAAATCTTCCTCGCTATCCCCTACACCAAAGACCTGTGGCTCACCCTTTCTATGGACAGGGCCTTTCCGTTCTGGGCGTCTATGCTTACGGCGATGCCGGACACGCAGGCCGGAGTGTCCGCGGGTTCGGGCTTCAAGGGAAGCTGGGTAAGAGAGCGGCGCACGGCCAGTTCCGGCGAAAAACCGATTACGCTGTCCTCCGCGCCTGTCATGCCTATATCCGTGATGTAGGCTGTTCCCGCCGGAAGGATACGCTCGTCCGCGGTTGCAACGTGGGTGTGGGTGCCAAAAACAACGCTCACTTCCCCGTCTAAATACAGCCCCAGGGCTTCTTTTTCGGCAGCGTCCTCAGCGTGAAAATCCACGAGAATAACGCGGCACTCCTGCCGCAGCCTCTTCAAGACATCTTTTGCTGTGGTAAAGGGGCAGAGGAGATTACTCATTCTCTCGCGGCCCTCAAGGTTCAGAACAGCCGCGCGTACGCCCCGGTTTTCCACAACGCAGAACCCGTGGCCCGGAGAGCCCTTGGGATAGTTGTGGGGCCTGAGGAGAATATCCCGCGAATCAAGAAGGGGGAAAATATCCTTCTGCTGCCAAATATGATTGCCGGAGGTAACAACATGGGCTCCGGCTGAAAGGATTTTTTCAAAAATATCCGGGGTAAGGCCGAAACCGCCCGAAGCGTTCTCGCCGTTGACAACGACAAAATCCGCCGAGTATTTTTTGATAAGCCCCGGCAGAGCAAGAAAAAGAGCCCTGCATCCCGCCTGACCCACAAGGTCTCCCAGAATGAGGGCGTTTATAGAGTGCGGCATGACCCGCAGGGCCTCCCCAGAAACCCACCGCCGCAGCCGCGCACAAGAACAAAAAAATTAGCGCGCATATTCCACAACGCGGGTTTCGCGGATAATCGTAACCTTGATGCGTCCCGGATAGCGCAGTTCCGCCTCAATTTTCTTGGCTATTCCCTTTGCCAGTTCCTTCGCGGACTCATCGCTCACCCTCTCGTTATTCACCATAATACGAAGCTCGCGGCCCGCCTGAATAGCAAAAGCCTTTTCCACCCCGTCAAAACTCTCCGCGATTTTCTCAAGGCTCTCAAGCCTCTTGATGTAACTGTCCAGGGTTTCGCGCCGGGCCCCGGGCCGCGCCGCGGAAATGGAGTCCGCGATTTGCACAATGACAGCCTCAACGCAGGTAAACTCAGTGTCCCCGTGGTGGGCCGCAATACAGTTTATGACCCTCGCGTCCTCCCCCATCTTGCGGGCAAGCTCCACACCCAGCTCAACGTGGGTAGAATCGCTCTCGCTCTCAATGCCCTTTCCAATATCGTGGAGAAGAGCCCCCCGCTTGGCAATATCCTTGTTGGCCCCCACCTCCGTGGCAATCATTCCCGCGAGAATGGCCACCTCTTTTGAATGGGCAAGCACATTCTGCCCGTAACTCGTACGGAAGTAGAGCCGGCCCAAAGCCCTCATGCTGTCGGAAGAAAAATTGTGCAGTCCCAGGTCGAAAAGAACCTTCTCGCCTTCCTCAAAAATAATTTGGGAAGTCTCCTTGGTAATCTTCTGCACAACCTCCTCGATACGCGCCGGATGAATCCTCCCGTCCGAAATAAGACGCTCAAGGGCCCGCTTGGCAATCTCCTTGCGCACAGGGTCAAAACAGGAAATGACCACCGCCTCAGGCGTATCGTCAATCACCACATCAACCCCCGTCAAGGTCTCCAGGGTGCGGATATTCCGCCCCTCCCTGCCGATAATCCGGCCCTTCATCTCATCGTTGGGCAGGCTCACAGACGTTACCGTAACATCGGAGGTAACATCCGTAGCTATGCGCTGAATAATTGAAACAATAATTTCGCGCGCCTTTCTTTCCGCCGCCAGAGAAGTCTCCTGCTCAATCTTGTTGAGAACAACCTGTGCGTCGTGGCGCGCCTCGTTTTCCAGAGTTACAAGAATAAGTTTTTTCGCATCTTCCGAACTTAAACCCGATACCCGCTCAAGTTCTTTGACCCAGCGCTCCTCCTGCTGGCCCAGGAACTCTTCTTTTTCCGATAAAATCCTCTCACGGTTTACGTTGGACTGAAGCTGCTTCTCAGCCTGAGCCAACTTTTTCTCTAGGTTTTCTTCTTTCTGCAGTATACGCCGCTCAAAACGCTGAAGCTCACTCCTGCGCTCCCGTAAATCTTTCTCCTGCTGAGACCTCTCCTTCATTAACTGGTCCCTCGCTTCGAGAACCAGCTCCTTTTTCTTGGCCTCAGCCTCCTTTATTGCATCCTGTTTAATTCTTTCAGCCGTCTGCTCGGACGACGAAAGTTGAAATTTGGCATACAACCATCGAACTAACAAACCTAGGGCAAAACCGACAAGAGGAAGGATAACTGCCCATACCCAATTTTGCATGGCACCCCTCCAACTTGCGTATTTTCAAGCGATTATACAGGGGAAAGCGGTTTTAGTCAAGGAAATAGCTTGAGGATTGCAAAAATTCAGAATTTTGAAGATATGGGCGCATTCCGTAGGTTGCGTTAGCGACCACGATAATCAATTCCTATCGGAACGAGACAGTCCTCTGGCGCATTTTTTGCGCAAAGCGCAAAAAACCCGCAGCCCGATAAAACGCGGATTATAACTCCCCGCAAAATCAGGCTAAGTGCGTCGTTTTAGCACTACGTGGTTACAGTCCTAATCGCGTTTTTGAGGGGGGCTATCCGCTCCAATTCCTCAAAGCCGCTTCGCGGATTCTGCGGGATTTCCGCTTCTATCCCTTGCGCGGCGCTCCGCCTCCCCCCAGCCTCCGGCTGCCCCAAACCGCCAAAAACAGCCGCCCAAAATTAAATTCACGCAATTTTGCTCCGCAAAATTGCGCCTCCCGCCAATAGCGCAATTTTTGCGCATTTCTCAAAGAGAGCGAGCCTTCACAAAGACAAATTCCCGTATTTCCCTCCCCGCGGATAGAGCCTTTCTCTCAAAAGCAGTCTCTGGCCGCCAGGGAACAGCGCCTATCCCCGCGTCCGCCAGCACAAGCCCCCACGCTTCGCGGCCCGCCGAGGCAACAGCCTCCGCATAGTCCTCCCAGTCCGTTACAACGTAAACATAGCCCCCCGCCCCAAGCCGCGAAGCAAGAAGAGAAAGAAACCCCGCAGTAACGA
>JAITGB010000188.1 GCA_031280945.1 Spirochaetales bacterium | reverse complement strand
TCCGTCAGGGCCTTCATTTTCGCGCCGTCGGCATACACGCCGGGCCGGGCCATGTCCTCTCCGATTTTTTTGTGAGCCGCTTCAAGCTCCGCGATGCGGGTGAGAATTTCCTCTTCGCGGAGGGTGAGTTTTTTGTGGAGGCTCTTCCGCTTCTTTTGCTCTTCGCGGCTCGCCTGGGAAAGAGAGGCGGAAACCGCAGCCGAAGCTGAAACCGAAGGTGGAGCAGCCTCCTCCTGCGACAGACGGAAAAGATAATACTCGTAGCCGCCGGGAAAAAGCCGGGGAGAGAGCCCTTCGCGCATCTCTAGAACCTTCGTTGCGAGGCCCTCAATAAAATAGCGGTCGTGCGAAACAAAAACAAGAGCGCCGTCAAAACCTTTCAAAGCATCAAGAAGTACGTCCTTGGAACTCATATCAAGATGATTCGTCGGCTCATCGAGGATAAGAAGGTTCGCCGGAACAAGAAGCATTTTGAGGAGGCACAGGCGGCTCCTCTCCCCGCCGCTTAAAACCGAAACGGATTTATAAATATCGTCTCCCTGAAAAAGAAAGGCTCCCAGCATAGTGCGTATTTTCGGAAAAAGGGCGGTAGGACAGGCGGCCTCCACCTCCTCTACAACCGAAAGCTCCTCATCAAGAGATGAGTCCGCGTCCTGGCTGAAGTAGGCGGTCTTTACGCCCGCGCCCCACGCAAGGGAGCCGGAAAAATCTTTGTCAAGGCCCGCGAGAATACGGAGCAGAGTGGATTTTCCCGCGCCGTTCTTCCCCGCTACAACAAGCCTTTCCCCCCGCCCCAGTTCAAAGCCCAGGCCGCTAAAAACGCGCAAGGCCCCGTAACTCTTTGAGAGCCCTTCTACGGAAAGAGCCCTCCTCCCCGAATGAGGAGGAGGCGGAAAGGAAAAGCGCAGGCGCTTCAAACTATCGGGAACTTCAATGCGGGTCATCTTTTCAAGCTGCTTCGCGCGGCTCTGCACTAGGGCAGCGCGTGAGGCGTTTGCGCGAAAACGCCGGATAAACTCCTCCTGACGGGCTATTTCCTCCTCCTGCCTCCTGTAAGCCTCCATAAGGCCCGCGAGCTCCTCCTGCCTTCGCGTCTGGTAGGCCGAGAAGTTGCCGGCATAGCGCGTAAGGCGCCCCGAGAAAATCTCTAAAACTTCCCGCACCGTAACGTCGAGAAAATACTTGTCGTGCGAAACAACAAGAAGCCCTCCGGCAAAAGAGGAGAGATAACTCTCAAGCCAGCCGCGGGCCTCTATATCGAGATAGTTCGTGGGTTCGTCAAGGAGAAGAATATCCGCGTCTTCAAGAAGGGTCCGGCACAGGGCAATGCGCATCTGCCAGCCGCCCGAAAAATCCGATGTCCGCTTGTCCTTGTCGCGGAGGGAAAAACCCAGGCCCTGCAAAACCTGCCCGATTTTTTCACTGCGCGAATAGTAGCCCGAACGCACAAGGTGTTCCTGATGATAGCTTAGGGTCTCTAAAAGCCGCGCTGTTTCGGGGCTCTCCTGTGTAACAGACGAAAGGGCTCTTTCAAGAACATGGGTCTCCTCAAGCTCGCGCCGCAGGGGCTCAAAAGCCTTCTCCGCCTCCTCCCACAGAGTAAGGCCCGAATCCACAACCCCGGACTGGGGAAGATATGACACGCGCGTATTTCTCTGAAAATTTACGTTCCCTGCGTCTGGAATCCCCGCCCCCGCGATAATCTTCATTAAAGTAGTTTTGCCTGAGCCGTTCGCGCCCGTCAAAGCCGCGCGGCTCTCGCCGGACACAGTGAGGTTTACGTCTTTAAGAATTTCCCTCTCTCCAAAGGCAAGGGAAATCCCCGAAAGCTGGACAAAGGCCATCTTTAGAGCGGAGTAAAAACCATAACAAGAGGACTGCGCGGCGGGCGGCGCACAACATTGTCCTCGATATTCTCCGGCGGAATATGCACAAGCTGCATCCCCTGGGCCGTCAAGCGGTAAAAGAAATCAACAGCGCGGGGGGACGTTCCCGCAAAACGGAAGGTAACAACCCCTGTCCAGTTTTCCGCGGTTTCCTTTGACATAAAAACGGAAAAATCCAAAGCCCCTGTACTCTGAACGCCGTAGGGAATAACGTCCGGCACAAGGCGGCTGAACCCCGTCCAGACAAACTCCCTTTGCGGGGAAATGCGGATTTCTCCGTAGGACTGCGAAGAAAGTGTCGCCCCCTGTTTTATAAAACCCTCAAAGGCGCTTTTTCTCCTTTCTCTCTCCGCCGTAATCATCTCTTCGGGGTCTTCGGGAAAATCTATAAAACTTTCCGTGCGGCGGCGCGTCCCGCGGGTATAGGTCAAAGCCATTTCCGCGCCGCCCTGACGCAGGCGTATCTCAACATCGCTGCCCTCCGCAATGTACAAGTCCCCGGAAACCTTGCGGATTTGGATAAAAGGAACCACAGTCGAGCTTTCGGGAAGCTCAATGCGCATCTGCTGGGGTTCCTCGTCAAAGAAAAGCCCGCAGGAAGAGCGGAAACGGTTCAAATCAATGCGGCCCGAATTCTTCATCTCGCGGAAAAAAAGAGGCCGCCAGGAAGCGGACAGAATGCGCTCTATACTCTCGCGCGAGCTATCCTGGGGCCGTGAAAGCACTTCCCCGGTTTTCGCGTTAAACAAAGTCAAATAGTAGTTAAAACAGAAGCCGGTTACCCCTTCCTCCGTGAGCACAGTGTACCAGTAGCCCTGAAGCCCGTTTTCGTTGGTCATAGTTGTACTCAAAGCCAGTATTTTCATCGTCTCGTTCAGCCTGAGGCGGTAGACCTGCCGCGACAGACGGTCCGGCTTCTCGCGCACGGGCAGGGCGTTTCTGTTTGACGTAGCGTAGAGGTCCCGCACTTCCGCAAAACCTTCCGCGAAGGACCGGGCATCTCCTTCGTCCGTAAAAAACTGAAGCCGCCACTGCGGAATTTCCGCCACAGCCCGCGAGCTCTCAGGCGTAGGGTTCGGCGCTGTATAGGTCTGTTTGAGACGCGATGCTCCGTACACAGGAATAACCGACCCTGTCTGTCTTACAGCCTCATTGTCCGACCACACGACCATTCCGTACCCGATTTTGCGGGGCCCGCAGGAAACGAAAAACAGCATAGCCGCGAACACGCCCGCAGCGCGAAAAAAAAACGCACGACGACTCATACCTTCATTTCAGCACAAAAAGCCCTGAAAAATCAACAGTTCCCGTGAGCGCGGGAATTTCAAATGCGCAAGGGATAGAAGCGGAAAGCCCGCAGAAAGCGCATGGGCGCTTTCGAGGACTTGGAGCGGATAGCCCCCCTCAAAAACGCGATAAGGGCCACAGCCACGCAGTGCTGGCATGACGCACTTAGCCTCATTCTGCGTATAGCTGAAAGCCGCGTTTTATCGGGCGGTGGGTTTTTTGCGGCCACAGGCCGCAAAAAATGCGCCCGAATTCTCCTCTTTTTTTTCTACAACCTCACGCGGGTTTCCATGCTCACCACGCGGTCCCATTCGGGGAGGCCGGACTTTCCGTAGACCGCGCGGCCGTCGGGGGTTTTGCGGGTCATGGTGGTGAGGCCGAGGAGGAGGTCGAGGTTTCGGGTGAGCGAGAGGCCGGCCTGGGCTGTTATGAGGGTGCGCTCGTCGATGAGGCGGAAATTTTCGCCGTCCTTCCGGCGCAGGGCGTGGGCGAACATCTGGCGGTTGTACGAGAGCGAGGCGAAGAGGTTTTCGAGTACGGGGAGGGGGATGAGGTTTTTGTCGAGGGCGAGTTCGAGTTCAAGGGTGTCGAAGCTGGAGGCGGAGTAGGCGCTGCGGTTTTTTTCAAAGGCTGCGTAGTAGCCCGCGATGATGCGCAGTTTGCGGGGGAGGCGGACGCCTAACTCGGCGTATACGCCTGTTGTGGTAACGGCGAATTCGGGGGAGGCGGGGTCGGTAAGCCAGAGTTCGAGGCGGTCTATCTCTGTGCTGCGGAGGCGGTGGTAGAGGGGGCCGAAATAGCCGTGCCGGAAGATTCCCTGCGAGCGGCGGTATTCCAGCGTGTAGTGAAGGGCCGCTATATTCCCCTGAATGCCCGCGGAGATTCCGTAGTTTGCGAACTTTTCGCTGCGGCTTCTGTCGTAAAATACTTCGGTGATGAAGCCTTTTTCATATACGCGGCTTCCCGCGGGGCCGGTAAAGAGGGTTGTGTCCTGCAGCCAGGGGATGAGGGCGCCTCCTTCGGCGAACAGGGCGAACGATGCCTCCTCAGTGTCCACGAGGCCGGCGCTTAAGTCGGCGGAGATTCCCATGAGCGTGGGGTCTACGGCCCCTGCCTGCGCGGAGTGCGCGGGAAGGTCCCGGCGGGGTTTTCTGTCCGCGGCGGCGGAGAATCCGGCTTCGAAGGCGATGAGAAATTTTTCCCTGATAAAGACTCTTCCGCCGAAGATGTCGGGCTGGGCTATGTCTGTGAGAAAGACATCAAATCCGGCTTCTCCTCCGTCTACGCCGATGCGCGCGCCTGTGCGGGGGAGGAGGGGGAAGTCGGCGTCATTTGAATAGCGGGAGACGAGTAAGCCGCGGCCGAGGGTGAGGTTGTGTATGCTTCCTGCCCTCAGGAAAAAGACGTCTCCGGGTTCTCCGTATTCGAGGAAGCCGAGTTTAAGGCTGAGGTCGCGGGCAAGGTCTTTTTCCCTTTCGGAGCGTTCGGGGTGTCTTTCCCTGTTTGTGCCGAAGTCCCAGTCATAGTCCCAGGGGTTGTCCTTTTTGGGGAACACGAGGGGGAGATAGAGGCCGGCCCCGAATCCCTTGTATTCAAGTGAAGGCATTGCCGCGGCAAGGCCGTAGTTTTTTCTGTCCACGAGAAGCATTGAAAGCCTGAGCCCCAGGTGAAAGGTGAGGCCGGAGGCGGTTTTGTCTTTTTCGGCGGATGCCGGGCGCGGGTTTAAGAGGGAGCTGAAAAAAGACTCAGACTCTTCCTCCTCCTCCGCGGGAAGAGCCGAAGATGCGCGGGCGATTTCCTCTACATTAAGCTGGACAAAGTTCATGTCGAAAAAGAATTCTTCCTTCCTCTGCGCGGAGAGGGTAAAGGGGAGAAAGACCGGCGCGTAGATGTCGGCGGTTCTTCCTTTTTCCAGGCCGATGCTTTCGCCTGTGTTTTTCGCAAAGAGCGCCGCTCCTTCGAGTATGGCAGCGGATTCGAGGGCGCCTTCGATGACGCTTACGCCGAAATCCGAAGGCTCGTGTACCGTGAGGAGGGCGGAGGGCGTGCCGACTGTGTATGCGCTCCGGCTTGCGGGAAATTTGATGACGCGGATTTTTCCCGACGCGAGAAAGAGTTCCGTGTTCGTGAATCCGTGGACATCTTCCACCCCGTCTATGCGAAACTGGCTTTTTCCGGCAATTTTGACTATGCCCTTGCTGCCGGGCAGGCGGATTTCCACGCTGGAGGCTCCTGTTATGATACTGTCGCCTTTTCCTATGTTCATGCCCGGGTAGAGTTCGCGGACGGCAAAGCCTTCCGAATCTATGATTTCTATTTCCGATGCTTCATCAAAGTATTCGAGGATGGGAGAATTCTCTTCGGTTCCGGCTGTGGCGCACACGGCACAGACGGCAAGGAGAACCGGCAGCCAAAAGGTTTTTCCGGTCAAGATGAATAATGGGTTTTTCACTGTGCGCCTCCTCGCGCTTTGAGTTTAATGCGGCTTTCTATGCCCAGTAGTGTTTGACGGCTGTGCCCGCTGCGGGACGGAAAATGCCGCGCCGTGTACACGAGGGCAAGCGAAGCGCTGTTCGCCCTGTAGGTGAGGCGGGCTTTGAGCAGGCTGTCGTTTTTCCAGTTCGTAAAATTATTCAAGGTTTTCATGTTTTTCTTTTCGTAGAGTATATCAAAAAAGAAGCGGGGAATAAATACTTCCTTGAAGCTGAGCCCCGCCTGCCATTCGCGGCTTCCCCCTTCGGGGCTTCCCGTTGGGCCGCGGGAAGAGGCCCACAGGCTGAGCTTCTCTTCAAACAAAGAGATTCCCAGCGAAAACCCATAGGCCCCTGTTTTTTCTTTCAGGACGGTTTGCGCGTTATAGACCGCGTACTGTTCCAGGCGGTAGAGGTCGTAGGAAGCCCCGAAGTAACGCGCCATGAAGTTCTCGCCGAGTATGCCCAGCTCCAGCCCCACGTCAAGAAAACCAAAGAAACGGTTATCCACTCCGCCCATACCGCCAGAGTTTTTTCTGCGGGTTGTGGCCCAGTCGCCGTGCAGGGTAAGGAGCCAGAAGGGAAGAACGTTAAGGGGCAGGCTAAAGTCAACCCCGTAGATATGGGCCGCGGCCAGAGCGGTATTCGGCAGGAGGGCAGAGTCAAACTCATCATAGCGTAGAGCGTAGTAGGCCGGCTCCCTGTCAACCGCCGCGCATGTCCCCAGCGTGAGTTTCTTCAAAAAGTTTTCCTTCAAAAAAGTAAAAGGCGTAAAATGTATACGCATCGCAAACACATCAAAGCGGGCCGCGTTTGCCGCGTAGCTTTCAATCCGGAAAAAAGGCAGTTCCACCGCCTTTCCGTCCAGCGTAAAGTACATACCCAAAACCGGATTCTCCGGCTCGAAAAGAGTATTCGTGTAGGAGGACATAATAAAACCGTTTCCCAAAGTCGCGCCCTCTATATCGCCGAAACTCAAAAACACAGGCGTATCCTCCCCGCCCAGGCGCAGGCTGCGGACTTTCGGAAAATATACATCGCGGAACTCCCCCGGATTTTTGAAGTACCAGTCCTTCGTACGGATTTTCGCCCTGTCCTCGCGCGGCCCCCCGTCAAAACGGACATTCAGGCCCGCATCAAAGGCCAGAAAAAAACTGCCCATCTCAAACTCATGGCCAAGCCCCACCCTCTGCCACGCCGCCTTTTCGTCCGGTTCGAAAAATTCCCGCACGCCAAACTCCAGGTCAAGCGCAAAGGCAGCCGCATCTGCCCCCGCCCCCCTCTCCCGCGTATCGGCAGCGGAAGAAGAACCCGCTCCCGCCAGAAGCGCGGCAAAAAAGAGTAGAGTAGCCTTTTTCAATTCCGCCTCCTTTTTTTCCGTTCAGGAAAGTTAAAGGGGGGCAAGCCCCCCTGAGCCGGAGCCCGTTGGTCTCCGGCTACCCCCCATGCAGGGGCTCCGCCCCCGCAACTCCCCCGCCTGAGCCCCGCAAAATTGCCTGTACCCCCGCCCGGATAAACTCTAAAACACAAAGTGAGCGGAAATCCCGCCGCCCAGGGCCAAAAGAATCTTGTACCCGGGCGGCAGCCCCGAATAATCTTTTTCAACGCCAAAGCCCACATCAAAACCCAGTTTAATAAAACCGCTTTTCGGCAGGGGCAGCGCCGTTTCGTGGCCCGCCGTAACGTATGCCGTGAGGCCCCTGTCCCGCGTATAGCTTACCTTGAGCTTTTCAGTATGCTCGTACAGCCTCGCCGCCTCGCGGCTGCGTTTGAGGTACCCGATTCCAAAATCGCGGCTCCACTGGCTTGTCCAAATGTATTTGACCTCCCCCGCGCCCTTGTACGAGTATTCCTCCAGCTTGTGCATGAAAGTAACCGTATGTTCAAGCTGAAACCGCCCCCCGCCCTCCGGGCCCGAAAGGTTTACAATCTGGTGAAAACTCGCCGTCCAGTTGGAATCCTTTTCCCCCTCTTTTGTAATAATCGACAGAGTATGCTGAAACTGAAACTCATCAAGCTCGTAGGACGAGAAAACAGGGTAAGCTCCCCGTAAACCGAAAAGGTTCAGCGCAAAATGGGTAAGCGAAAACTCCCAACCGTCCGCCGCGGAAAGGATTTCCCCCCCCCGCGTAAAAGTCTTTTTGGCCTTCGCCTCGGCGCGGGAAGGCAAAACGAGGTCTCCCAGCCATGAACCCGCCGTGCGGGAATAGCGCAGACCCGCCTCCGACACGTACTCCGCGCGGGAAAGGCCGGCCGTATCTTCCGCGAAACTCGACTTCCGCGAAGAAGAGAAAATCTCCGCAAAAGGCGTTGAATTGTAAAAAAACCTCTGTTTCACAAGACGCTCGCCAAGCGCGCGCGAATCCTCCGTAAAATTTCCCCCGCTGTCCACAGCCTGCGTTGTGTCCGCCCGCCGCGAATACAGAAACGAAAGCCTCCAGCCCGGCTCGTAGGCGTTTGTACGGAAAACCAAAGGGATTTCCACGGACAAAGTAGAGATGTCCCGCTGCTTACTGTCGCGCTCGCCCGTATTGATAAAGCCCGCCTCAGGGCTCAGAATGAGGCCAATGGTTTCGCCGTTCAGGGAGCCCTCAAACCTGTAGGCAGCCTGCCTCTCCTTGTTCCGGCCTTCGGCCCAGGGAAAAAGGAGCCTGTACGCGTCAAGCCACGAATCCCCGTAGGAAGCATCCTCGTCCAAAGTGTAGCCGTCTCCTGTTTGGCGCAGGGAAACCCCTGCGGAGAAGGAACTGCTTTCACTGAAAGAAAGGGAACCGCCCGTTTCCCAGGACTGAAACAAAGTCCCCGAAGCAAGGTATGTTTCCGAGGAAGCCTTGAGCGTCAAGGGGGCAAGGAAGGCTTCGACGCTGTTCGCGCGGCTCATGGCCGGAAGAAGGGTGTTGTAGTTTCTTTTGTACTGGTCGCGCAGTACGAAAACGCCTTCCTCAGGAGGAAAACGCAGACTGTGGCCGCCCTCAATTTCCGTCCTCTCGGTAAGGGCGTTCAGGGCAAATTCCCCCCCCGCCAATACGAGGCCGAAAAACTCTCCCGAAGCGGAACTTGCGGAGCTGAACTTACCTTGCGTAAAATCCTCACGCTGCTCCTGACGGAACTCGCTTGTCCTGCCGGAAATTTTTTCCGTAACGGAAAGGTTTCGTAAAACCGGCAGGCTCCCCAGGCTGACAACATCCCCGGCGAGAAACAGGCTCATGTCCGCGCTGCCCGCAAAGGCTACGGCGTCGTTGGGCTCCGAAAGGTACAGCTCATCAACGTAGAGAAGCCCCCCATCGGCCCCGCCTGAGTTTTCAAGAGACAGGCTGAACCGCGAGAGGTCGGCTGATTGTATGTCTATGGAAAGCCCCCCGTAGCGGGAAACCTCATCGGAGCCGAAGTAGGCCCTTTTTCCGCGAATATCAATAGAAAGACGTTTCCACACATTGTCCGCCTGGGCCGGAGCAACAGGAAACCGCAGGCGTATGCCCTTGCCTTCCGTGTCGGTGTAGGCCAGGGTGAGAAAAGTGTCCGGCGGCAGGGCGGAGGCCGTATCAAACTGCGCGATACGCAGAAAAAGGTTGAGCCTCTGGTAATCACTGGAAGGAACCTCCGTTGTAAAAGAGCGGATTTCCCAGGAGTCGCTCGTGTTCATATTTTGCCAGGAGGCTTCAAGAACGCGCTGGTCGGCAAAATTTGAATGAAAAGTTTGCAGGGGGTCTTTATAGGCGTTTTGCAAAGCAGGCCCTGAGGGAGGAAGCCCCAGGGATTCAGGAATTTCCCGTATGCGCAGGCTTCCGGCCCCGCTGATGCGCGGGGAAAGAGAACTCCCCTCAAAAGTAACATCGCCTATGAGAATTCTGCCCCGCGCGGGATTCCCCGCGCCGGAAATATCCTTTTTTACGATAAACCGTATGGCCCGTACCTGCGCAAGACGGTTCCTGTCCTGGGCGCTGATAGGAATAGCCGCAAGCTGCCATGAACCAGGCCCGGAAAAAACGCCTCCTGCCTGGGAGGACACCACGAGTTCCGGGTTTTCCCGCTCCAGAATCCTGTTACGGTTCGCGTCCTCCGAATCGCGTATGCCGTTGCCGAAACCCTCCTGCCCGCCGCCCACGTACAGGGTAAGAACATTACCGCTGTCGTTAAAAGCGTAGCCCCGCGAAGAGGGGCCCGCTTCCTCGTCCAGAACGCCGTCTCCGTCAAGGTCTTCGCTTAAGGCCCCCACCTGAAAATGCAGGGAAACGCTTCCCTGAAAACTCCCCGAAGCGGGATTGACAACCCTGTAGGGAAAATGCAGGGCCGCAACGTTTGACAAATCAAGGGCATCGGCCCAGCCTGTGGCGAGGTTTATTTGCCCCCCCGCCCATTCCTGGGCCGCGCTCATCTCAAAGTCCAGCGCCATAACCTCATCGAAATTCGCCTCAGGCGCGGAGGCCGCGTAGGGCCCGATTTTGGAGCCCTCTTCGTAGGCGTAGCTCTGGGAGGAGGGAAGCTGCCATGTCCACGAGTTGAGCGTAACGGAGCCCGCCGCGTTTTTACTTTCGTAGTTTTTGAAGAGGAGGCGGCCCCTGTTCGCGTTGGTCAGACTGTCCAGGGGAGAAAGCCGGGCGGGGTCGGGGACAGGGACCGCCGAGGGAAACATATTGTTCCGGCTTATATCGAGGGTCATGTCGTGCTTTTCCATGCCCAAAAGCCTAAGGAGGCCCGACGTGTCGGGGTTTGTGTAAATCATGGCCCCGTCCGCCGTCATTCTAAAGGCTTCACCTGAATAGCGTAACTCCGCCGAGGCCGCCGCCACTCCGGGATGGTCTCCCGGCTGTGTACTGTACTTGCCCTTCATAACGTTCCATCTCAGGCCCGTTGCCAGTTTGAGGGTAAGCTCCTCGCTGAAAAAAAAGGTTGAGCCGCTCCCAAAGATAATATCGCCGCCTTCGCCCTCGCCGGAATAGGTGCGGTAGTACACCTCTATCCTGTCGGAGGGGGCGGCCTCAAAAGGCAGGACGAGCCGGCCTTCGGCGTAGTCCACGGAAAAAGAACTCTCTTCCTTGCCGTTACGGAACACCGTTACGGAGCCGGGTATGAGGTCTGTGGCGAGGCTGTAGGACTGAAGGGGAACGTATGACTGCACGAGAATCTCAAAGTCCGGATTTCCGCCGTCAGGCAGCCTGTCCGGGCCGTAGAGAAAGCCTTCCTCCTGGGCAAAGGGAAAACGCGCCAGCATGGTTCTCTCGCTGCCCCCAGCGGAGGGCAGAACGCGAAGAACGCTGTAGGCTTCGGAAATGGACAAGGTGAGGGACTGTGAGGCCCCCCCATAGAGGCTGTCCGTTCCCCTGCGGACAATTTTGAGGCTCGTTTGATTTATCAGGGAAGCCGCGGTTCCGCTCAAGGAGTAAACCCCCGTGAGCTCAAAGGGGTTCCAGCCCCCAGGTTCGTACAGGAGAAGGGCGTCGCGGCCTTCTATACCGACCCTGTATTTGGTAAGGGAGTCCCCCATATAGGGGGGCTGGAACCAGTCAAAATCAAGGGGCGTAGCCCAGGGCGAAGAGTCTATGCGCAGGGGAGGCCCCGTTGTATAGGCGGGAAGAGCGTCCTTCCCCAGCCCTGAGGAACCCACGGGGAGGCCGCCTTTTTCGTAGTAGGCAAGAACGCGCCCCGCCGAAGCGTTTGTCAGGGTAACGCTCCCGTCCAGGGCATTGTAGGCGTAGTCGAAACTCGTGGCGCGGCGGTAGCGCCTGCCTGTTGCGTCCGAGACCTCGCCTTGTACATCTTCAATATAAAGGCGGAGGAAATCGGCATTCACGTCCGGCAGAATAAAAAAGCGGCCCCTTATGTAGGAAGCAGGCCCGATGCGCGCCTCCTCCACCTCGTTTTTGCCGATAAAAGTCTTTTTGTGGGGCAGGGAAGGGTCGTAGCGCAGAAGAAACTCGTGCGTTGTGTTTTGGGTTTGGAACATAGCGGAAAGAGCAGGGGAACGCCGCGAAGAACCCGGGAACTCCATATAGGCAAAGGGAGAAATTTCAACGTCCCTGTTGCCCAGTTTAAGCGACTGGAGAAACTCTCCCCCCTTTCCCTTGTAGCCCAAAAGATAGGAATTAAGCTCATAGTCCTCGGTAATCATGGTCTCAAAGTAGAACCTCTCCTTCAGCCACAGGGACATAACGAGGTCGGGCTTCTGGTCGTATTCAAAACCATCCGAAAACTCCGGGAACACGTAGGGAAAGCTCCAGCCCAGGCCCGGAATATAGGCAAGGCCCACAGCTCCCCGCGCGGAAGCATCCCAGAAGCCCGAAAGGAGAAGTTCGACATCGGCATCGCCGATATTTGTCTCAAAAATTGTCTCAGGAGCCTCCTCCCTGTCCGTGATTTGCGCCCAGAGGCTGCCTGCGGCAGTAAAAAAAACACAGAGCAGGGTTATGAATGATTTATTCACTTTCTATAGTATCGGCCTCTTGTGTAAATCTCTCTTTCATATACAATAGCGCTTCATGGAGAACAAGCCCCGGCGCGCGCTCACCGCCGCCCTCGTATTCGCGGCTCTGGCCCAGACCTTTTGTGAGGATTTTGCCCTGGCCATGCAGTTCTCCTGGAGCGTACGCCGCGCTCTTGCGTACGCGGGCTTTGCCTTTGACCTCGCCTTTGGCGCACAATTTTTCCTCACGCTGTACAGGGCCGCCCTTAACCGGAGCGCCGCGGATTTTTTTGTCCGGGGTTTCGGCTGGCTCGACTGCGCGGCAAGCCTGCCCCTTGTGGTACTGTATTCAGGCCCCTCTATTTTGGGCCTTGCCGCGGGCGGCGTACCCCTTGTCCCCTGGGCCGCGGGAGCGGGGCGGGCCCTGTGCCTCCTGCGTTTTGCGAGGCTCTTTCGCCTTGTTCTCGCCTACAGCTCACCGCGCCTTGTCAAAATTTTAAGTCTTGGCCTCATCTGCCTCGTTCTTGCCGTGAGCATCTTTTCCGGCCCCGGGGTTCTTGAAAAAAGACTCATGGACGAATACTCCCTCTCTGCCGTCCGCCTTGCCTCCCTTCTTTCCGGCGAGGGCGAAGGCAGGGAGCATCTCGTCCGCGAAATCCGCGAGTACAGCCGCAGCGTGCCGGAACTCCTCCTTGTGCGGCGCGAGGCCTCCTCTTTATACTCGCGCTACGCACAGCCCTATTTTGCGGCGAACTACGGCCCCTCCGATTACATATATTTTCAGGAAGGAGAGCTTGAACTGTTTTTCAGCCTTAAACCTATTCTTGCCGCAAACGCGGGCCGGGCCGTGTCGTGGATGTGTGTTTTGGCGGCTTTCTTTACAGCGTTTTTCATGTATACCCTGCGGCGCAAAAAAAGCTTGAAAGAGAGCGTAAAAAAGGGCATACGGTAAAATGATAGTTTCTATGATACAGATGATTATTGAGCTTCCCGATATTGATTCAATCAAAGACAAAAGGCGGCTCGTTCATTCCCTGCGCGACAAGCTGCGGCGGAGGTTTCAGGTATCCGCAGCGGAGGTTGACCTGCAGGACGCGCTCTTGTTTACGCAAATAGGCTGCGCCCTCGTATCAAACTCCCGCACACACGGCGAAGAGGTTATGCAGAAAATCCTGCGTTTCGCGGAGAACGAATCTCCGGGGAGGATTCAGGATGTACAAATTACTTCGGAGCAGTTTTAGGATGGTATATAGCGCCCCGGCTGTTTTGAGACGTTTTTACCGGCCCGGATAAGGGCTTTGCGCGGCAAAGCCGCGCCGGGGCCGTGCCTTCGCATGGTTTTGCGAACAAAACCATGCGGGGTAATAGGTCCTGGAGCGGAATTTTGCGGAGCAAAATTCCGGCAGTGCGCAAGGGATTGGAGGGGACTTGCGGTTCGCTCTGCGAACCGCTGGTGTATTTGCGCGAAGCGCAAATA
>JAITGB010000174.1 GCA_031280945.1 Spirochaetales bacterium | reverse complement strand
CAGTCCCTGTACCCCAAGATGCTGGAGAATAAAGCCTATAACGAACTTCAGTGGATCTACTTTACCGCGAACCGTTCCGCTCCCTGGGCGGTCCCGAACAATTATTTTATCCCTCCGGTAGCCATGAACGAGGATGACGCGAACCGCGTTTCCGATATTCAGGCCACCCTGGTTGATAACAAGCAAAAAGCCTGGGTAGAATTTATCGTGGGGAACCGGGACATCAGCAACGACGCCCACTGGAACAACTATCTCCAGGAACTTGACAGGCTTAACTCCAAGGAGCTGGCCGCGCTTTACGAGAAGTATTTATAAAATCATCATAAGGGGGGCCTGTTTCCGCCGCGAAACCCGGAGGTTTCGCTTCACAGGGCCGGCGCATATAATTTTTTGGGCGCATTTTTTGCCGCCGCGCGGCAAAAAACCGGGCTATCCGCTCCAATTCCTCAAAAAGCCTTCGGCTTTTCTGCGGTATTTCCGCTTCTATCCCTTGCGCACCCCGGGCCCCGGGCTGCCGCGGCAGCCCGGCCAGCCTTCTACCCCCGCTCATCTCACCTTAAATTGTTGACAGGGGGCGATCCGCTCCCATTGTCCGCTTCTATCCAGGATGCATGGACGAGCAGCAATCCTGAAAGGATTGCGACCAGTCCCTTGCGCATAAGAACCCCTTCCCCGCCGTGGCTTCGCCACGGCGGGCAGCGCGCCCAAACTCTTAAGTTTAGAAAATCTAAAGATACGCTTCCAGAACTTTTCTGCGGTGGGGGTGCTGTAGACGCTTGACAGCCTTTTTTTCGATTTGGCGGATTCTTTCTTTGGTGAGATTGTAACGGTCGCCTATTTCTTTGAGGGACAGGGGGCTTTTCCCGTTCAGGCCAAACCTGTATTGAAGGATTTCCGATTCTTTGCGGGACAGGGTGGCGAGGATATTGTTGACGTCTTCCCGAAGCGACTGGGTAAGGACAAACTCTTCGGGTTCCATGTAGCGCTCGTCCTCCACAAAATCGCCCAGGAGGGAGGAGTCTTTTTCCGCGTACACGGGAGTTTCAAGCGATACGAGGTCGCGCGATATGTTCAGGAGGTCGGATACGTGGCCTGAGTCCATATTGAGGGATTTCGCTATTGCGCGTATTTCAGATTCCTCGGTCCTCATGCCGGATATTTGTTTGCGGGTTTTCTCAATCTGAACCAGTTCGTTTGCCCTGTTCAAGGGGAGGCGTATCATGCGGGATTTTTCGCAAATGGCCTTGAGTATGGCCTGCCGTATCCACCACACCGCGTAGGAGATAAAGTGATAGCCCTTGTCAACGTCAAAACGCTCCATGGCGTTGATAAGGCCGATGTTGCCTTCACTAATGAGGTCGGCAAGAGGAAGGCCCTGGTTCTGATACTTTTTGGCTACATTGACCACAAACCGCAGATTCGCGCGCAGGAGTTTTTCCCGGGCGTTCTTTTCCCCCTGCCGCGCGAGAAGAGCGTAGTGATTTTCTTCCTCCCGCGTCAAAAGGGGAATTCTGTTGATTTCCTTGAGGTAAATGGAAAGTACGTTTTCATCGTCCTGATTCGTATTTTCCTTATAAACTTTTCTGACTGGTTTCTTTTTCATCTGTGTTGGCATTTCAGCCTCCTGCAGTATTTATTGCAAGATTCATGCCAACAGGTGGAAACAGGCAGAGCGATAACTTGTTATCCTGTATAGACTTAGGAAAAAATTTTTCGCCGGAAAAAACCGTTTTTCGGAACCTGGGTCAATTATGCCCATACCCCCAGGGAGCCTCCCAAAAAACTGGGTCAAAAGCACCCAATGGCGCTGGGTTGGGGAGGCCCGGCAATGCCGCAGCAGGTTTTCCGGGGCTTCCCTGAGCCGCAGGGACAGAGGGATTCCCCGGAAAGGCTGTGTGAAGCAGCCCCGCAGGGGAGCAGCACGGGAAAAACTATTGCCGTTGCCTCAAAGAGGGCGATTTTTTCGGCGGCGGACTTGCCTTCAAGAGAACCTGCGCCCTGAAGGGCCTCCCATGCCTCGTAGATGAGGTCGCGGAGCATATCGCCCTCGGCAGAGCTTTCCAGAACATGGGAACTTTTTACGCTGAGATAGCGCCTGAGCTGTATGGCGTAAAAAGCCCTCCAGTCGTCCACGTCCGCAAAATCGTGCCGGGCCATTCCGTATTCGTTGGCAAACCATTTCAGGTAATGAATAACGGCGGAAGTCTTCGACAGCCTGTGCGCCACAAGCCAGCTATGCACCGCGCCGTCATGCACCCCCAACTTTCGCAGAGCCGCGCCGGCGCAGAAGAGAATACGGGCAAGCCGCGAAGCGCTCTGGGCAGGACACAGGGACACAGCAGCATCGAAAAACCGTAAAGAGGCCTGGGGTTTATGCCGGGCAAGTTTTCTCAGGCCCTGCTTGTAGTATGTCATCCATGGAGGCATTAAGTTTCTCCTGTCGTAATACTAAGATACAGAGGAAAAAGGGAAAGGGCAATATAAATTTTGGGCGCGGCCCTCAAGGCCGCCGCCGCTTCTCAGGCGGCGGGGCAGCCGTTTTAACCCGAATAAAGCGTCCGAAGTCTTCCCTAGAGCGCAAAAAAATGCAAAACTAAGGCGTGGAATCGAATTTTTTCGCCAATATGATGAACCCCCGTTTTAACCCCTCCGCTGTACTGGCTCTTTCCGCGGGCGGGAGGGTCCTCGTTATGAGCGATTTCCACATGGGAGACGGCGGGAGAAGCGATGACCTTGTAAAAAACGAGGCCCTTCTTCTTGCGTGTCTATCGCGGTATTTCGATGAGGGTTGGCATCTTGTCCTAAACGGCGACATCGAAGAACTCCAGCGGCATCCCCTCAAAACCATACGCCGACGCTGGAAACCTCTCTACGATATGTTCGACGCCTTCGCGCGGGAGAGCCGCCTTTTGAAAACTCTGGGCAATCACGATGAAGAGCTCATTTTTGAAGAAGGCTACCCCTATCCCCTCTATAACGTGATTCGCATTGAAACGGGCGTTCTTCCGGTGTTCGTGTATCACGGACATCAGTCTTCGCGGGTATATACGCGCTACAACACCCTTGTGGGCGCGGGCCTGAAGTATGTGTTTAAGCCGATTGGAATACGAAACCTCTCTTCCGCGCGAAGTCCCCGGAGGCGTTTTCATGTGGAAAAAAAAGCCTACGATTTTTCGCTCAAAAATAATGTTATTTCAATTATCGGGCATACGCACCGCGAGCTTTTTGAATCCCTGGGACGCTTCAGCTTCTTAAAGTTCGAAATTGAAAGGCTGTGCCGTGAATATCCCCGGGCCGAGGGGCTTCTGCGCGAAGAGATTGCCCGCGAGGTGCGGCTCCTCCAGACAGAACTGGGAATGCTCAAAAAAGCCGAGCGCCGGTACGCTCTCAGGGAGAGTCTCTACGGACAGGCTTTTCCCGTTCCCTGCCTGTTTAATTCCGGCAGCGCCATAGGCAAAAAAGGCGTAACAGCCATTGAGCTGACGCGGGAACGAATCGCTCTGGTACACTGGCCCAGCGGAGGAGAGCCCCGCCGCGAAGTTTTGAACGAGGACAGGCTTGAGCGCATTTCCGCGAAAATCGAACTTTTGGGCGGAACGGAAAAAAGGCCCGCGAAGATACCGCCCGCGCCTTCCTCTCCGGAGCGGCACAGCGTTCTCGCGTAAAGCCCCAAAAAGCCCCTGGCCGCAACCTCCGTAAAACAACACGCTCCTTGCTGTATCTTTCTTACTCGCCCAAAACCCGCACGCAGACTTTTCGCGTACGGGGGCCGTCATACTCGGTAAACCACACGCCCTGCCATGTTCCCAAAAGAAGCCTCCCGCCCGTAACAATCAGAGTTACTGAAGGCCCCACAAGGCTCGTCTTTGCGTGAGCCGCGGAGTTGCCCTCGCTGTGGCGGAATTCCCTCCTGTCGGGCGAAGCCGCGGTCAAGGCCAAAATCACGTCGCGGGGAACGTCGGGGTCTGCGTTTTCGTTTACCGTAACAGCGGCTGTTGTGTGGGGGACAAAAACAACGCACAGCCCTTCGCGCACCTTTCCGGCGGCCACGATTTTTTCGACCTCCCCGGTAATGTTAATCCATTCATCCCTGCGGACTGTTTGTACGGAAAACGATGAAAGTAAGTTCATACTCTTTTCTGGAATTTATACACAGGCGGATTTTTTTTCAAGTGCAAACACTCACCCTATAGGCAGGCAAAACGCGCAAGGGGCTGGTCGCAATCCCGTTGGGATTGCTGCTCGCCCATGCAGCCTGGATTGGAGGGGTGCGCAGCAGCCTTGCGGAGCAAGGCCGGAGCGAAGCGGAGCCCCGCAAAGCCCGGCCCGTGCGCTTTTTTTACCTCTAAAAAGCTCAATGCCAAAACACGGGCGACTATAGACGGGAAGTTTTTTTTTTGGTTTAGTGTAGGTATGCGAAAAAGAAGTAGCGCTGGGTTTCTCCTCTGTGCGCTTGCGGCGTTTTTTTTTATGTGCGGATGTTCGGGCGGGCCGGCTCCGCGGCAGGCTCCGCGCGGGGCGGCGGATTTTTTTCCTGAGGAAGATGATGTGTACGCGGGGGTTGCGTACGCTTTGTCCGTGGGCGACCCGGAAAAGGCCATAGCCGCGCTGGAGGAGGCGCGGCGGCGCGACCCGAATTCTTCTGAAACGAAGCAGCTTTACGTTGATGTTCTTCTTGTTGCGGGGCTTTTTCCTGAAGCACGGGCGCAGATTAACGAAATTCTTGAGGCTTCTCCTCACGACGAGAACGCTTTGTACTCTTTGGCGCTCCTTGAATCGGCGGAGGGCAAAAGCGTGGAGCAGCGGAGAACTCTTAACCGTATTCTTGAGATAAATCCGGTGAGCGACAAGGCTCAGGCTGCTTTGGGGGAGGTTCTTCTGCGCGAAAAGAAGTTTGCCGAAGCGGAAAAACTTTTTGACAAGAGCCTTGAGGCGAATCCCGTGAATCTTGTGGCGCTCATCGGCAAGGGAAACGCACAGCTGCGGCAAGGCAAGGCCGAAGGGGCAATCAAAACCTTAAGCCGCGCTGTTGAGCTTGAACCTTCATATCCTTTTGCCTATGTTGACCGCAGCAGGGCTTTTGCGGAGGCTGGAGGCATAGAGGCGGCGGACGAGGACGTCTCCCGCGCGATAGAGCTTATTCCTGATTTTGCCTGGAATTACTACGACAGGGGAAAGCTCCGCGCGAACAGCGGAAACCCGGAAGGAGCTCTTGCGGACTTCAACAAAGCCCTGGAGCTTGAGCCGGATATTCCTCTTGCCTACCTGTACAGGGCCCGGATTCTCGACGGCATGGACAAGATTGAGGCGGCCTACGCGGACTACAAAAAGGCCCAGGGCTTAAACCCCCGCTATCAGCAGATTCATCTTCCCCTTGCGCTTATCGAATATAAAACCGGAAAATGGGGCCAGGCGGCTTCTTCTTTTATAAAGGCGGCTGAATTTGAAAAGAACGAACCTGCGTATCATCTTCTTGCGGCCCTGTGCTACAAAAACAGCAAAAACGAAAAGCAGGCTCAGGACTATCTTGCCAAAAACATGGGGCGTTTTTCTCAAGGCTCTTTGTTCTACCACATGGCGCGGTTTTATATGCAGCCTTCTTCCGACCATTTTATCGTTCAGCAGCTTACGAGCGAAAAAGATAAAACTTTGCGCGCGCGTATGTTGTTTTATGTTGCGGCGCAGTATACACTTCAAAACAGGGCTTCTTCGGCGATGAGCTATTTTTCCGAGGCTGCAAGCGAAGCGAGCCGGGACCATATTGAAAACAGGCTTGCTCTCTGGGAGCTGAAAAAACTCGAAGGAAAATAGCGCGTAAAATGCCGGAAAAGACTTTCCGGGACCTCCTCGCGGTTCTGGACAAAAAAAGGCCTGTTATTATTCAGGCTCACGATTATCCTGATTACGATGCTCTTGCGGCGGGGTATTCTCTTTTGTATCTCCTGGGCACTTTCGGCGTTTCGGGAAAGCTCTGTTATTCCGGGGAAGCTCAAGGGTTCAATATCCAGGATGCTGTTTCCTGTCTCAAGATTCCCGTTGCGCCTGCTTCGTCCCTCCATATAGACGAAAACTCCCAGGTGATTCTTGTGGACGGCTTCGTGGGCAACAAAAACGTAACAAGCATAGACGGCGTTTTAACGGCTATTGTTGACCATCATCCGCCGCCGGAGGTTGTTCCGGCCTGCCTTTTTACGGATATTAGGCCGGAAATAGGTTCCTGTTCGACCATTATCTATCAGTATTACCTTGAAACCATAACCGATGTGCCCCGGGATATAGCCACGGCTCTTCTTGCGGGCATCATGCTGGACACGGGCCTTATGACGCGGGGGGTTTCACCTGCGGACCTTGCGGCCTTTTCGGGTTTGTTCTTCAAAGGCGATTGGGAAGAGGCGGCTTATGTTCTACGCAACAGTTTTTCCCTGGATGATATTCCCGCTATCCGCAACACTATGGAGAGCTATCACTCTTACGGCTCGGTATGCTTTGTGGAACTCAAAAAAAAATCCCGGCCTGAACTTTTGGGGCTTGTGGCGGATTTATTTTTGCGTATGCACGAGATTCATTTCGTTGTTGCCTTGTCCCTTGAAGATACGGTGTGCAGGATTTCCATGCGCAGCGAAGCCCCAAAGCTGCCTGCCGACCTTATAATCCGGCGTACTCTAGAGGGGCAGGGTTCCGGCGGAGGGCATTACCACATGAGCGGGGGCAGTATTCCCCTGGAGCATTATCGCGGAAGCGAGGAGCTGCGGCGGAAGATTCTTTCCATTATTGAGGAGTATTCATGAGCGAAACCATAACCCGCCTTGCTTTGGGAGAACGTGAGTTCATTCTTGTTGGAACTGCCCACGTATCGCGGGAGAGTGTGGATGAGGTCGAGCGCATTATCAGTTCGCAGCGGCCTGAAAGGGTGTGCGTGGAAATTGACGCTTCGCGCTATGCGGCCATGACGCGGGGGGATGACTGGTCATCCCTCAACATCTATGATGTTATACGGCAGAAAAAAGGGTTTCTCCTTTTGGGTAATCTTGTTCTTTCTTCGTTTCAGCGGAAACTTGGTATAGACCTGGGGGTAAAGCCGGGAGAGGAAATGATAAAGGCCATCAAAACGGCACAGGAGCTGGGAATCCCCTATTCGTTTTCCGACCGCGAGATTCAAACTACCCTGCGCCGGGCCTGGTCAAAGACGGGGCTTTGGGGCAAAAGCAAGCTGCTCTCGGCAATGCTCTCGTCGGTTATTTCCACGGAAAAGCTTTCCCAAAAGGAAATCGAGGAACTCAAAAAAAAGAGCGAGCTTGAGGGCATGATGGACGAGCTTGCGGCGTACCTGCCTTCGGTAAAAGAAGTGCTTATTGACGAGCGGGACATCTGTCTTGCGGCGGACATCTACTCGTCAAGCGAAAGCCGGGTTCTGGCTGTTGTGGGCGCGGGACACGTACCGGGAATAATCCGCCGCCTCCACGAAATGCACGAAAACGGAAAGCCCTCCGAAACGGAGGTTTTCAAAGAGGTTCCCACGGGCGGCATCCTGTCCAAAGTTTTGGGCTGGCTTATTCCCGCCGTTATTGTGGCTCTTATCGGCTGGGGGTTTTACACTGCGGGGCACGGACAGGGGCTGGAAATGCTCTGGGTGTGGCTTATCGCAAACGGGGGGCTTGCGGCCCTGGGCTCCCTTGCGGCCCTCGCGCACCCTGTTACGATTTTGGCTTCCTTTGTGGCGGCTCCGGTTGCGACACTCAATCCCGCAATCGGGGTGGGTATGCTCACAGGGCTTCTTGAGGCGTACCTCCGTAAGCCCAAGGTAGAAGATTTTGAAAGCCTCCACAACGATATAACGAGCGTCAAGGGTTTTTTCCGCAACCGGTTTACCCATGTTCTTTTGGTATTTTTCTTTTCGAGCCTGGGCGGAATGGCGGGCAATTTTATCGCCCTGCCGTACCTTGCGGCGCTGGCAGGAAAGTAAAAACCTTTCAAAAAAGGCGAAACCCAATGTCGAATTTTCGG
>JAITGB010000104.1 GCA_031280945.1 Spirochaetales bacterium | reverse complement strand
TCCATAAAGAGGCTGAGGTCGGGTTTGATTCCGGTACGGGCCGCGTTACAGACGCGGAGTATTACATCATCGGTGTCGTGTACGCCAGAGAGACTGCCGTCGTCCTCTATGCCTATGTAGAGGGTTCCGCCCTGGGTATTGGCAAAGGCCGCTATAGTCTTTTTGATTTCTTCGGTATATTCTCTTTTGAACTCAACGGTAAGTCTTTCCCCCAGGGCCATCACATCCGGCGTTTCTTTCTTACTGATACTATCCATTACATTCTCCTCATATTCTGCTACATTCTAATATATTCTAATCACAAAATCAAGAGAAAAATAAAAAAAATGATGATTACAGGAATTCCGTTATATTTCCGAGCGCAAGGGATTGGAGGGGGCCGAAGGCGACTTGCCCTGCGGGCAAGTCCGAAGCGAAGCGGAGCCCCGCAAAGCCCGACCGTGCGCTTTTTTGAGCCTGCGGCTCAAAAAAGCGCGGGGATGCGCCCAAATTCTGAATTTTTCGGAGGAGATTCGCCTCCTTAAGTTTTTCTTTTTCCGCTTTTCTGCTACAGTTTTTGGGTATGAATACGGGAGAGACTATTGTTTTGGCTTCGGCTTCGCCCCGGCGGAGGGAGCTTTTGGCTCAGATGGGGCTGCCTTTTGTGGTGTGCGCGGCGGAGGTGGACGAGAGCTTTCCCGCGGGCAGGGGGGATTTTGATGTTCTGTGCGGGGAGCTTGCGCGGCGGAAGGTTGAGGCTGTGGTGGATATGCCGGAGGTGAGGGGGCGGCGCTGGTTTATCGGGGCGGACACTGTTGTTCTTGTGGACGGCGAGGTTTTCGGAAAGCCGGGGGACGAGGGGGAGGCGCGGCGTCTTCTCAGGCGGCTTGCGGGGAGGAGCCATGAGGCGCTCACGGGCGTTGCCCTCTACGACAGGCTCCGCGGCCGTTTTTCCCTGGCTTCGGAGAAATCGCGGGTAACTTTTTCGCCTATGTCGGAGGCGGAAATCGCGTGGTACGCGGGGACGGGCGAATGGCGGGGCGTTGCGGGGGGCTACAGGATTCAGGGAAGGGGGAGCCGTTTTATCCAGAGGCTTGAGGGCAACTACAATACGGTGATGGGCTTGCCAATACGAACGATGTATGTCATGCTGAGGGATAACTCGTACCCTCTTATGGGGGACGAAATCTTCCGGGAGGCATAGCTGTCCCGAGAAATATGAGAAGGGCCGCTCGCGCGGAATTACTATGAGGAGGAAATTTTGGCTGTTGTTACCATGAAAAATCTGCTGGAGTCCGGAGTGCATTTCGGGCATCAGACGAAGCGCTGGGACCCGAGGATGAAAAAATACATCTTCGCGGAACGTAACGGAATTCACATCATCGACCTGCAAAAAACCATTACCGCTATCAAGGAGTCCTACGAGGTTGTCCGCAAGACTGTCCTTGAGGGTAAATCGGTTCTCTTTATAGGAACGAAAAAACAGGCCCAGATGGCGATTCAGAGGGAGGCCGAACGCTGCGGTATGTTCTACGTGAATAACCGCTGGCTGGGCGGTATGCTGACGAATTTCGCCACAATAAAAAAGTCTTTGCTCCGCCTGAAAAAGCTGGAAAAAATGGAAGTGGACGGCAGCTTTGAGGGCATGACAAAAAAAGAAATCGCCGGCCTTATGAAGGAAAAAACCAAGCTCGAAAAAAACCTGGGCGGCATCAAGGATATGAAGGAGCTTCCGGGTATTCTTTTTATTATCGATACCCGCAAGGAAGCTATTGCGGTAGCTGAGTCTGTACGAATGGGTATTCCCATTGTGGCTGTTGTTGATACGAACTGTAATCCCCAGGGCATCACTTATCCTATTCCGGGTAACGATGACGCTATCAGGGCGATTACGCTGTTTACGCAGATTATTTCCAACGCGGTTGTGGAGGCGGATAACGAAATCGGTCTTGAAGTTATTGATTCCTATCAGGAGGATATAGATATTCAGCCTGAAAGCGAGTTTGCCCGCAGCGAAGATGAGGAGTCTGAAACCGAAACCCTGGCCGTGGGCGCAAAAGATGCGGGCGGGGATGAGACGGGTTTTACGGCCGAGGACTACTCTAACTATACGCCGGAAGAAAAAAAGGACTCCGGCCCCGCGGAAGAGGAGGAGGCCGCTGCCTCCGGCATAGACGAAGACAAGCTGTACGACGAATAATACATAACTTTTTGAGGAGAATAACGTGGAAATACGTGCTGAAGATGTAAAAGCCCTGCGCGAGAAAACCGGCGCGGGCATGATGGACTGTAAAAAGGCCCTGGGTGAAGCGTCGGGGGATTTTGCGCGGGCTGAAAAAATTTTGAAGGAACTGGGCCTTGCCGCCGCCGCGAAGCGGGGCGGCCGGGCGACCAATGAAGGCCGGGTTTTCTCTAAGGTGGGTTCAGGCCGGGCGGCTGTTGTGGAGCTCTCCTGCGAAACCGATTTTGTGTCCCGCAACGCGGACTTTGTAAAACTGGGCGATGAGATAGCCGCTTCCATTGCCGGGGGAAAAGCGCCTGACGCGCCGGAACTTGCGGAAAAAGTTACGGGGCTTATTGCCACTATTAAGGAAAACATGGCCTTGAAACGGGCGCAGGCGCTGGAGTTTGGGGCGTCTAGCCTTGTGGTTGACTATGTTCACGGAGACGGCCGCATTGCGGTTCTTGTCAAGGTATCGGCGGACAAGCCGGATGCCCTCAAAAACGAGGCTGTAAAAAACTTTGCCTTCAACTGCGCCCTGCACATTGCGGCCTTTAATCCCCTTTTTCTCAGCGAAAAGGACGCGAGCCCGGAATACATGAAGGAGCAGGAGGAAATCTTCACCAAGCAGGCGGAGAATCTCGGAAAACCTGCTGGTGTGCTTCAGGGAATCGTCAAGGGCAAAATCAAGAAGCATTTGTCGGAGGTCTGTTTTCTGGACCAGCCTTTTGTCAAGGACGACAAAAAACCGGTCAAGCAGGTTCTTGCGGAAACAGGCAAGGCGGCGGGAGCCGAACTCACTATAGACCAGTACATCTACTACAGGGTGGGTGAGGAGCTGAGGTAAGGCCGGAGATGGATAAAGTACAGACCCAAACCGAAGAGCGCATGAAGAAAACCCTCAAGTCCCTTCTTGATGAGTTTAATACCCTGCGAACGGGCCGGGCTTCTCCGGCCATCTTCGATAAGCTGCGCGTGGATTACTACGGCCAAAAAACGCCTTTAACGCAGGTGGCTACCGTGTCGGTTCCCGAAGCGCGGCTCATTGTTATTCAGCCCTGGGACAAATCGCTCTTGAACGAGATTGAAAAGGCGATTCAGACTTCGGAATTGTCGCTTAATCCTTCAAACGACGGTAAAATTATCCGCGTGAGTATTCCGCCCCTTACCGAGGAGCGCCGCAAGGACCTTGTCAAAGTCAGCAAAAACATGGCGGAGCAGAGCCGCGTAGCAATCCGCAATATACGCCGGGATGCCAACGAGGAACTCAAAAAATCCCTGAAAAACGGCGACTTAAGCGAGGACGAGGAGAAGAAAACCACGGACGATATCCAGAAGCTCACGGACAAGTACATCGCGGAAATCGGCAGGGAACTGGAAACCAAAGAAAAAGAAATCATGGAAGTTTGACATGAGCGCGCAGGAAACCGCTTCTCCGTCAAAACTGCCCCTCCACGTTGGCGTTATTATGGACGGCAACGGACGCTGGGCACGGCTGCGGAACTTAAGCCGCACCGAGGGCCACAGGGAAGGACTCAAGGCTTCAAAAAGAATTGTCAAGGCGGCTTCGTAAATTGGTATTTCCTGCCTGTCGCTCTACACCTTTTCCACGGAAAACTGGAAAAGGGCGCAGGAGGAGGTTTCCTTCCTCATGGGTCTTGTGAAGCAGCACCTGCGCAGGGAGTTTGAGTTCTACAAGGAGAACGGCGTGCGTCTGCGCTA
>JAITGB010000062.1 GCA_031280945.1 Spirochaetales bacterium | reverse complement strand
TGTACTGGATTGAGGTTCTGGGCAGTTCAAAGGCCGCGGGCGGGGCGGCGCTTACCGTTATGTTTGCCGCGGGCGGGATTTCTACGCTTATCGGGGGGCACCTTGCGGACCGTTTCGGCGCGATAAAAATTGTCAGGATAGGCTGGGCTCTTCTCGTGCCGCTTCTGTTTCTCTTTACGCGGGTAACTCATCCTGTTATTGCTATGGTATGTATCGTTTTTATTGCCTACGGGCTTTTTACGGTAACAACTCCCATGATTATTCTGGGGCAGAAGTACCTTCCCGGCAGGCTGGGGTTTGCTTCCGGCGTAACCCTCGGCCTTGGGGTGAGCATAGGCGGCATGGTTGCTCCCCTTGTAGGAAAATACGCCGACCTCAACGGGCTTGTAGCGGCCATGAGGCTTTTAGTCATTGTGCCGGTTCTGGGGACTCTTGTTACGCTCACTCTCAGGCGGCCCGCAGCGGATAAAGCCTGATACATAAAAAGGACAGATTCTACCGCCTCCCTTTTCGCTAAAAGCGATATTTTTATCTGATTTGGTAAAAATATCGCGATAATTTTAGCCATTTGGGAGAAAAACTCGCGATAATTTTGTCTATTTGTATAAAATTCTCGCTTTTAGCCTGTACTTTTCCTTAAAACCTCACTATACTGAAATACATGGTACATAGACGGGACGCCTATCCAGAAAAAATCGCAAACGGCTTCAAGTACGTGCCTATCATAGTGTTGATAGGCGCCCGTCAGGTCGGCAAAACCTCGATTATGAAGGATTTTGGCGAAAACATGACAGCCGGAAAGACGTGCATATTTCTCAACGGCCAGGACCCGGAAATCTCGGCTTTGTTCCAGAAGCTGACGATTCTGGAAAGCTACCTGAAAGCGCACATCAATCCCGGCCTTGAGGGTTTTCTCCTCCTCGATGAGTTTCAGTTTATCCCCGGCATTTCCACCATGCTGAAAGTCCTCACGGACAAGCACCAGAACCTGAAAGTTCTCTGTTCCGGCAGTTCAAGTCTCGACATTCTCAGCAGGGTCGAAGAATCCCTCGCCGGCAGGGTTCGTACCATTGAGGTACTGTCCCTCTCCTTTGCGGAATACCTTCTCTTTAACGATAGGGAGCTGTCCGCCCTGTACCGCTCCCTTGATGCCGCGACCCCGACCTCAGCCCTTACCGCTCCCATTGAAACCCTCTTTAACGAGTACCTTGTGTACGGCGGCCTGCCCCGTCTTGCGCTCACCCGCAGCCACGAAGAGAAAATTGAAATCCTGAACGACATCTACCAGACCTACCTCTTGCAGGACATTCGCACCTACATCTCCCGCGACAACATTGTGGGCCTGAACAAACTGCTGCGCATCGCGGCCTCTCAAACCGGAAACCTCGTAAACGTCAACGCCTTAAGCCGCGATTGCGGCCTATCCTACAAAACCTGCGAAGAATACCTCAACATTCTCGAACAAATGGGAATCATCAAAATGCTGGAACCCTATTTCGTCAACAGACAAAAAGTTATAGGTAAAATGAAAAAACTCTACTTCCTCGACCTGGGCCTGCGCAACATGATTGAGAAAAACTTCACCAGCATAGACTACCGCCCGGACAACGGAGCCCTCTTTGAAAACCTCGTTATGCTTGAACTGTGGCGCGTAAAAGGAACAGGAGGAGAACTTCAGTTTTTCAGGACATCAGACGGCGCGGAAGTAGACTTTGTAGTAAACCGCCTGGGAAAAAAAGCCGCCATTGAGTGTAAGTTTAAATTTCTCACCAAACCCATAAGCCTCGCGGCCTTTAACCACTTCTGCGACAGCGAATCCATTCAAGAGCGCTACATTGTAAACCGCAGCCTCAACGCCGAACACCCCAACGCGAAATTTCTTCAAGGCTTTTTTGCGGGAAAAATCTAAGGTTTTCTAAGGTTTCAGGGCTTGCTCCAGCCAGCCCCCGCTCCCAGCCCTGCCCTCACGTCGCCGGCTGCCGCCTAAAGTGAATCCGCGCCCCCGTAGCATCGCGCTTGTACACGCCGAAATCAGTAAGTTTTTCCACCTGCTCACGGCACAGAACAGGGCCCTCCACACAGATGCGGATTCCCGTGGGGTCGCAGGCGCAGCTTCCGCAAATGCCCACCCCGCACTTCATGTAGCGTTCAAAAGAAAACTGATACGGAAGATTTTTCAGGATTTTCCGCAAAGCGTCCATCATAAGTTCAGGCCCCGCCGCGTACACGCAGGCGATTTTTTCCTTACTCAAAATCCTCTCCGCAAGGGCAACCGAAGTAAGCCTCTCGCCCGCATCCTCGGAAGTCTCCCTGTAGTCAAGGCCAAGCCCGCGAAACCAGCCGCCCAGAATAAGGTCAGCCGAAACACGGGCCCCGTTTACAACAGTAACAGCCCCTCCCCGTGAAACAAGCTCCCGCGCAAGAAGATGTAAAGGCGCGATTCCGCAGCCCCCGCCCACAAGAAGAGCGTGTCCCGGCACAGGCGTAAAAGGCGTCCCAAAAGGGCCGCGCAAACTCAAAAAATCACCCGGCTTCTTCGCGCAGAGCCTCCCCGAAAAAGGCCCCATATTTTTTACAGTAATGGCAAGAAGCTCCCCGTCCGCCCAGGAAACGGAAATCGGCCTCTCCCCGCCCTCGTAGTCAGTAACCATAAGAAACTGCCCCGGCCTCACATCGATAGCCGATTCAAAAAACAAAGTCGCCGCCCCCGGCCCCTGGGCCTCGACCTTGACAATTTTTTGCGTAACTCTCTCAAGCCTTAGCCCGCCCGCCATATTTTTCTCACCCATTGCCGCGCTCCAGTTTTGGAAGATTCATAACCGAAGAGAACCCCTCCCGCTCAAGATACTCCCAAATTCCTTTGGCAATTTCCGCCACAACCCCCGCTCCCGAAAGCCACACAGCGGTTCCCACCCCCACAAGGGAAGCCC
The DNA here is from genome assembly GCA_031280945.1 of Spirochaetales bacterium. Classification (GTDB taxonomy): domain Bacteria; phylum Spirochaetota; class Spirochaetia; order DTKZ01; family DTKZ01; genus JAISAF01. The sequence goes on along the minus strand of JAITGB010000062.1, from coordinate 877 downwards.
CCGCCATAAACATCTGAACAGCCTCATCTCCCGTGGAAACCCCGCCCATACCAATAACAGGAATACTCACGCGGCCCGTACACTCATACACCAGCTTCAAGGCCAAAGGAAAAACCGCAGGCCCCGAAATCCCCCCAAAGCACGGCGCCAAAATTGGCCTCCGCACAGCCGTATCTATAAGAAGCCCCGGCCCCAAAGTGTTTATCAAAGAAAGAGCGTCCGCCCCAGCCTCCTGGGCCGCACGAGCAATCGCGGGCAGCTCAAGAGCGTTTGGCGAAAGTTTCGCAATCACAGGAAGACGGCTCGCCTTTTTCGCCCCCTCCACAATATCCGCCACAAGCTCCTTTGAAGCCGCAAGAGGAATCCCAAACTCGTCCATAACATTCGGACAGGAAAGATTGAGCTCAATAAAAGCCGCGCTCGAATCGCAGGCCCGCCTTACAAGCTCCTCAAAATCCCCCCTGTTCACCGCAAAAACGCTCACCATAACAGGAGAACCCGACACCGCCGAAAACTCATCAACCTCCTTAAGCCCCGCCGCAATCCCCGGATTGCACAGCCCCAGACTATTGATAATGCCCCCCCCAAAACGCGCCACAATAGGCCCCTCGTGGCCCCTCCTCGGCTCAAGCGAAAGAGACTTCGACGTAACAAGCCCGAACCCCGCATCACAAGCGAAGCGCAGCGACCCGTAGGACATTCCCAGAATACCCGCAGGTAAAACCAAAGGAGAAGAAAGCTCCCTCCCCAAAAACCGCGTGCGTAAAGAAACCATAGCCTTACTCTAAAACGGAAAACCGCCCCTGTCAACAAAAAGAAAAGTCTACAGAATTTGGGCGCATTTTTTGTCTGCCGAAGGCAGACAAAAAACCGGGCT
>JAITGB010000027.1 GCA_031280945.1 Spirochaetales bacterium | reverse complement strand
GAGCGGTAGTTCGTATCAAGGCGTATAAGCTCCCCTCCCGAAGATGCAAGCTCTTCGGCAAGACCCTTGAAAACGCGCACGTCCGCGCCCCGAAAACGGTAGATACTCTGCTTCTCGTCTCCCACAAAGAAAAGTTTTTCCCTGTCAAGGTCTTCCGCGCGGGGAATCCCCTCCGAAGTCATCCCCTCCTTTTCCGCGAGGAGGTATAAAAGCTCCTTTTGCAGGCTGTTGTTGTCCTGAAACTCATCTATCATTACAGCCCTATATTTCTTTTTATAGTAATTTCTGAGTTTTCCGTCCTCCGTCAAAGCCCGTACCGCAAGGCCCGCGCAGTCCGCAAAGGTCAAAATACCGGAAAGCCGCTTTTCCGCCTCAACGCGGGCCTGAAACTCATCAAGAATCCCGTACAACTCTTCGAGAAGCTCCCGTTTTTGGAGGGTTCCCAGAAGCCCGTCAAACTCCGCGCACAGTTTGCGGGCCTCCTCAATGGCCTCCTTAAACGCCGTAACTGCTACAGAAGAAGTCCTGCCGGGCTTCCTCTGTTTTTCCACTTTGCCCAGCACTGCGCGGAACTCTGCGCAGTGCATCTCCCGCGCGAGAGCTTCCGGTTCCCCCAAAGAGGCAAGCTCTTTTTGAAGGCTCATAAGGGCTTCCTCCGAAGCTCCCTTGCCTCCGGCTTCAATCGCCAAAATACCCCGAAGAAGGGCCGCTCCCCGCAGGGCCGCCTCCTCCAGTTTACGGGAAATAACCCTCATCTGCTCATCATGCATGGCCCGAAAATCGCGGGGAACGCCCAGCACAAAGTAGCCGGAGGCAAGCCGCGTAAAGCCCGACAGAACAGCCTCAAAACCATTATCTATCGTAAGCTGGAGGAGGCTTTGCCTCTCCTGGTTTTCCAGAAGAAAGCGCAGGCTAAAATCCGCCAAAAGTTTTTCCGAGGCCGCCTCGTCAAGGGAAAAAGAAGGAGAAAGCCCGTAGCGGTTTGCCGCTCCCCGGAGTACCGAAGCGCAGAAAGAATCCAAAGTCGAAATTCCCGCCTTGTCGAATTCCTCAAGCTGCCTGAGTATTGCATCATCGTTTCGGCTTAGTTTCAGGCGGCGGTAAATCCTCTCGTGCATCTCCGCCGCAGCCTTGCGCGTAAAGGTCAGGGTGAGAATATTCTCAACCCCCGCGCGGCCCTCCTCAAGAAGGGCAAAGTATCGCTCCGCAAGAACAGTTGTCTTTCCCGAACCCGCTCCCGCGGAAACAACAGAGTTTCGCCGAGCGCAAACCGCCGCGCGCTGTTCCTCCGATAAAACCGGAACCTTCGTCTTCTGCATACCCCTACCCCAGAGCGTATTTTGTGCGGCACACGGGCCGGAAAACGCAGGGCGAGGAACAGCCGCCGGAGGCCGCCCTGTAATCCCCGGCCCGTACGCGCTGCGCCGATCGGCCAAGAAGCTCCACGAGAAGGCCCGCGTTCCTCTGGAAAACCTCACCGGAAAGCCACGCGCCCTCCCCTCCGTAGACCCTGTGGAATTTCCCCTCGCGCAGGGCGTAGTACCAGGCGCTTGAAACCTCCTGCCCCAGACGCTGCAGCATCAAAACGTATGCCGCTATCTGAAAGGAGCTTGGCTCTCTCTTCTCACCCGTGAGGGCGCTTTTGGAGGGAATCTTCCCGCTTTTGTAATCCACGAGAACAGCCCCCCCGTCCGGTACTTCCGAAATTCTGTCCGCGCGGCCCCGAAGCCCTGCCCCCGCTTCCTCAAAAAAAACCTTGAGGCCCCTCTCCGTCCTGTTCTGCCTGAAAGCCGGAAAAGTCTCCGCCTCCGCGCGGGCAAAAACCTTGAGGGCTTCCCGCATCTTCCGGGCCCAGGCCGCGCGAACAGGCGCGGCAGCCGAAGGACGGCGCACCGGAAGCCAGGAAAAAAGCTCTTCCACAATCTCGTCCGCCAGAGCGTCAAGGGCCTCCCTGTTTGTAAGGGAAAAACCTCCCGCCTCCCCCGCGCGGGCAAGAAACTTATCAAGGGCTTCATGGCACAAAGTCCCCCACAGGAGGGGAGAATCAAAACCAGTCTCCCAAACTCCTTCGTCAATCTTCAGAATCCTCTTCATAAAAAAGGCAAAAGGACAGGCCGCGAATTCCTCAATTCCCGTTGGCGAAAAGAAAAGCTGTCCCTCCTCACAGGCCCTGGCAGCAAGGCGCTCTACTGTATCTCCCGGCGGGAGCCTCTCTTTTGCCGCGTTCAGGGCGGGAACGCGGGAGAGAGCGGAAAACCTTATAAAGCCCTCCCTCTGCCAAAAAGACGGAGCCCGAAAAAAAGGCGAGGCTTCCCTCCCCTGCCAGTAGCGCAGTTCTTTCAGGCTGACGTCCGCCTTTCTATCTTCGGTAAGCCCCGCCGCGGGTCTCACCCTGTCTTGCCCCGCGAAAAAACCCGGAGGAAGAAGAGATGAATCCCGCCCTTCGCGGGAATAACTTACAAAGACATTTTCGCCGGAAGAAGAGTAGACTTCAAGAAACCTGTTTCCCGCATCCTCACTGGTAAGCCCCAGGGCTTCCTTAAAATCATCGCGGAGAAAACTTAAAGCCGCTCCGGAAGCCGAAGCCGCAGCATGGTTCGCGTTGACGATAAAATGATAGCGCGGATAAACCCCCGCGCTCACCTTGTAGGGGTACACATCAACGCCCCCCTCTGCGGCAGGCGAAACGTAAATTCTGTCCTGTAAAAGCTCGGTAAAAAGGCTGAAAGGCTCGGCAACAGGAAAACCCAGCCTCCTCTCTTCTGCGGTAAGCTCCGCAAGGAAACTCAAGGAAAACTGAAAAGCCCTTTCAGCTTCCCTTCCCCAAAGGCCGGCATCGAAAAACCGCGCGGCAAAACTATGAGCCTGAACGCGAAGCTCCGCGAAGGAGGAAGCGCGCCTGGGCCTCCTTATGGCGGCGCGGAACTCCTCAAAAAAAGCTTTCTCCTCTTCCGCGACATCATTCCCCGCGAGAGCCGCCCTCCAGGGGTCGGAGAACTTTCCGCCGCAGAGGAAAGAGCCGCAGCAGCCTTTTTCAAGGCCCACGGAAAGCACACGGCGCAGGAGCGCCTCATCTTTCCAGGGAAAAGCCCCATTCAAAAGAAAAGCCTTTACCGCGTCAACGTGAAACCCCGAAGACTCAACCTCCGCCAGGGACGAGAAGAAGTTCCCCCCCGGACACAGGGAAAGAGCCCGGCCCTGCCTGATACGCACGGGAACATTCTGAATCATGGCCTCTTCCAGGAGGTCATCCTCAAAGGCTTCAACATTGGGAAAAGTAACAACAATGTCATGGGCCGGAATTCCCTTGTCAAGAAGCCCTGCTATGCGCGTTAAAAGCCCCCGGATTTCCTGGGCCGAATTCCCGTACTCATCAAGCCAGGGAACCTCGTCCGTCCCCTGGGGGCGCACGAGATGCACACGGTGAGTTCCCGCAAGAGCCTCCTCAAAAGAGGCGAAGTCTTCAATAAGGCCGGGGAAAAAAAGGAAAACAGGAAAATCAACCTGGGGGATTCCCAGGGGCTCAAAGTTCGGCTCATACAGGCCCTTCTTCTCAAGAAAATCCCTGTACAGGGTATCAATAATCCCCAAATCTGAAGCGAGGGCCGCGTCCGGCGCGCCCCTCTGTGCCGCCGCGTCCAGAAGCAGCTTTAAATTCGGGAGAATTGTCCGCAAAGAGCGCGAAAAAATAGAAGGCGCGGCTGCGGAGGCGAACTCAGGCCGCACAAACCAGGATAAAAACTTCTCCTCCCCGTTCCGTTCAAGGAGGTCCCGCGCAAACACGGCCCGTAAAAATGCGTTGCTGGGCCGCCGCCCTTCTCTCCCCGGAAAAACCTCTTCCTTGAAAGTGTCCCAGGACATAAACCGCGTAGAGCGTACAGCCTGAACAGCCGAGGAGCGCGGAACCCACCGCCTCCAAAAAGCGGCTGCCACCTCCGAGGGAAAAACAAACCGCGTCTGGCCGTCCCCCGCATACTTTGTAAAAACCTCAACGAGCTCCTTCACCGGCCCAAGTATACACACCCTCCCCCTGCCGTGCGCAAGCCCCTGGTTTTTTGTTGACATATACCAAATATGTTTGGTATTATTGTATATGCCGCTCGGCGGGAAAGAAATGCTTCGTCTGTACAAAAAAGCTGGCTGGACTGTCATTTCGCAGGCAGGCTCTCATGTCAAAATTGGCAAGGGGCATTTGCGTGAAATTATACCTATGCACAAAGAGCTAAAAAAAGGACTTGAGCAGAAGCTGTTAAAAGGGCTTAAAGCAGAAGGGGGCAAAACGTGAATTATCATTTTAGAGTGCATAAAGAGAATAAGGGGTATTGGGCGGAATGCTGTGAACTCAGAGGGTGCGTTACGCAGGCTGATTCACCGGAGGAATTACGCGCAGCGTGCGGGGAAGCCCTGAATTTATATCTTGAAGAACCTGATAATTCCGGCATAATTTTTCCCTTGCCCGATGAGGGCTTAAACAGGAACAGAAAATTATTGCAGGTAAAGGCGGCCCCGGAAATCGCGGTTGCCGTACTCCTGCGGAATTTCAGGTTAAAGGCGAAGATGACGCAAAAACAGGCCGCCGAAATGCTGGGTATGAAGAACATATACAGCTATCAAAGGCTGGAGAGAAAATCGAATCCGACTTTGAATATACTGGATAAAATCCACGCCGTATTTCCGGGCGTGAAGCTCGATTATTTGTTTCAGTAAAAGTCCCGCAAAGCCCCCCAAAAAATGCGCCCACTTTCTTAAGTTGTTGGCAGTGCGGGAGTCTCCCTCTATATCCGCTTGCCGGCCTACAATCGCGCCCGGCAGCCAAAACCGATAGACCAGCTTTCTATCCTGTCAACGGACACGGCAAAGCCGCCGGGCTCCCCTGAATGCAGGAGCGTTTTTGAAAGCGGAAACCCTATCCTGAACGGAATCAAGAGGTCGCCGCCTTCAACCCGCACCGCCAGTGTCAAGCCTGTTTCCGCGTTGATAAACCCGTAGGTGTATTTCTGTGGTGTTGTGTTAGAACCAGATTTGCTGGAGACCCCCACATAACATCCCCGAAACGCTGCGCCGGCAGGGAGGATAATGTCAAAAGTTTGTGAAAAGTGAAAAAAAGATTTCGGAAGAGAATTTGGGCGCACCCTTGCCTTTTTTCGCGTACGCGAAAAAAGGCAAGGTCGGGCTTTGCGGGGCTGCGCTATCGCTCCGGCCTTTTCTGGCCTCCCTGAGGGAGGCCAGAAAAGGCTAAACCCCTCCAATCCCTTGCGCCCCACGGCCCCTGCCGCGGCTTCACCGGGGCAGGCCCGCGCCGCTGCGCGGCGCGGACGGGGTTTTAGGAATAGTTAATTACTCTTAATGGGTGCAATAAAATACAAGAGCCTCCTTGAGTAAACCTTTTCCCAAATAACATTTGGCAGGCGTACAGTCTTTGGGTTTATCGCCGGAGGCTTTGCTTTGTGAGATGTGTAGAAAAATATGCCGCAAAAAATTTAGTGAAGCAAAAAAACTACTTAACGGACGTGAGGGGG
>JAITGB010000016.1 GCA_031280945.1 Spirochaetales bacterium | reverse complement strand
CCGTGGGCGGCGGCGCGGGAATACACCTGAAGGCCGACGGAGGTTGTGCCCACAAAGCACACTCCTTTGATGATGGGGCTTGTGAGCATGAGGTCTCCCACCGAACGGTCGGTTGTACTAACGCTTACAACCCCCGGAGGAAGGCCTGCTTCCATGAGAAGCTCAAGGAGCCTGATACTCGTCATGGGCGTTGTGCTGGAGGATTTTAAGACGATACAGTTCCCTGTGGCGATGCACAGGGGCGTCATCCAGCCGAAAGGAATCATGCCCGGGACATTAAAGGGAACAATTCCGCCGAAGACGCCTATGGGTTCGCGGTAGAGTACCGAATCGTAGCCTGTACGTGTGTTCATCAGGGCTTCGCCCTGCAGGAGGCTCGCGGCTCCGCAGGCGAGCTCTATGGGCTCTTTTACCTTTAAAATATCGCCTGCGGCCTCCTCCCAGACTTTTCCGTGTTCGCGCGCCACGAGCCGGGTGAGTTCGTCCATGTGCTCTACCACAAGGTCGCGGAATTTAAAAAGAATTTGGGTTCGCCGGATTACAGGAGTCATGGCCCACTCCCCGTAGGCTTTTTGGGCCGCATCAAGGGTCGCCCTCAGTTCGCTTTCCGTACAACAGGGCGCCTGGGCAATCACCTCGCCCGTACTCGGGTCAAACACGTCCATCCATTTATCTGTCTTCGAATCACGCCACTGGCCATTGCAGCAATATTTAAGCTTTTGCACACTCATAGGAACCTCCTGTAAAATCGCTCCCCGAACGGGACAGTCTATTGTATGACAATAGGGGTTTTCTGTCAATTATGCGCAATGCCTCTGCGCAATGCCTCATAATTTATATGGCCGAAAAGAGAGGCGGGCGTTCAAACGAAAAAGAGTTCCCGCGAAATTTCGCGGCGGAGCCGCTCAGGTCAGCGAGACACGAAAATTCACGAAAGGGAAATAAGAGGATTTGAAAGAAAAAACAGGGTTCTTTTCACCTGTATTTTTTCGTGCGCTTTCGTACGCTTTCGTGCTTTTCGTGGGGAATTCCGGGGGAGCCGTCCCCTCACCCCTCCGGCCTAAAAACAATCTTAATAGCCGCCTCGTCCTTGTCCGCAAGGGCAAAGCCCTCCTTGATTTTACTCAAAGGAAACTCATGCGTAACAAGAGGCTTTATCTGGATAAGCCCCTTTATAATCGGACGGAAAACCTGCGGCGTCCACACAGAACGTTCCTGCCAGGTATGATGAACAAGACAGGTATTGATAAACTCAAGCCCATCATCATGCCAGCGGCTTATGTTCAGCGTAACAGGAGTCGTTACCCAGCTATAAAAAACAAACTTCCCGTTGTGCTTGATGATTTCGCTGCACAGATTAAACGAATCAGCCGTACCCGCGCATTCCACAACAACATCCGCGCCCTCTCCCCCGGTCAAAGATTTAACCGCCTCCGCGACATTTTCCCGGGCGGAATTGAGCGTAACATCGCAGCCAAGTTTTTTCGCAAGCCCCAGCTTGCCCTCAAGAACATCTACAACGACAACAGTATGAGCGCCTTTTTTCTTCGCGCACTGGGCTATGATTTGCCCCGCGAATCCCGCGCCCACAACCACAACCGTATCGCCGAGCTGGGCGCCGCAGTTAAGGCCCGAATACATGGCGCAGGCCACAGGCTCCCCCAGGGACGCAGTGTCCATATCAAGACCCTCGGGAACAGCCTGAAGCTGAAACGCCTTTGATTTGAAATACTGGGCGTAATTATTGTTCCAGCCAAAAGCCATCACCCTATCCCCAACCGCATACTCCGTAACCTTCGCTCCCGCAGCGACAACAGTCCCGCCGCTCTCATGCCCCAGGAGAAAAGGAAATTTCGGCTCCTGGCGGAATTCCGCGGTCTTTAACGGCAGAAGCCCCCTGTAAAAATTCTTGTCCGAACCGCAAATTCCCATAAGATGATTTTTTACAATAAGCTCATCATCCCCGCATTCAAGCTCCCGCTCCACAAGCTCTATGTCGTACGGCCCGTTCAGCCGGGCAGCCCGCGTTAAAAATTTCATTCTGCGCCTCCGCCCTTAGTCGAGCAAATTTAGTGCCATCTCTTGCAGAAAATTCAGAATTTGGGCGCATTTTTTGACCTGAGGTCAAAAAACCGGGCTTTGCGGGGCTTCGGTCCCGTTGGGACGCGCTTCGCGCCCCCTCCAATCCTTCGGTTTTGCGCGCCTTACAGTTCGGAGAACTGCAAAATCGTGCGCAAAACCCTTGCGCGGCCTCTTACCCCCGCAGGGTTTTGCCCGGATTTTCGCGGTTTGCGGGAGCATACGGTACGCAAAACCCTGCGCGGGGGATGAAAACCCCCTGTTTTCATCCCCCGCTATTGCACTCCTGCAACAGCAATGTTGCCCTAAACCGTATCACATTTTTGAAGAAAGCGTTCCGGCTTTTTGCGGCATTTTTATACTCTATTATATTTTCTTCGTTGCAAATTCTGTTGCCATTTTATGTATTTCCTCTATATTTTTGTCTTTCCATAAATTTTTATGCCATTCAGTATAGTCAAAATTACTGCTTTTTATACTTGTAATAAAACGTTCAGTATCGAGAACCCCGAATGTTTTTATTAATAAATCTATGGCCTCAATTCTTAGAACTGTTTCATTTATCATTGGTATCCTCCATAATTCTTACAAAGTCAACAGGATTTATTATTATGATTTTTTCTATCGATTTGTTCGTTAAACCTCTGTCAGTAGTTATAAAATATTCACATTGACTTTCTATCGCACATGAAATATGTAAAGCATCTTTTGAACTAATTTTATGTTTTGCTATTTCTTTTCCACGGTCTAGTATATTTTCTGAAGATTTACATTTATATTTTGCGATGTTCTCCCATTGTTGAATAGAATTTCTATTTTCTTCATTTGGATTATTACTATTTTCAAAATCAGACATATATGACCAGACTAACTCATATACTCCCTGTTTTATCTGGCTTTGAATATATAATTTTGCGGTTGTTTCAAGTTGATTTTTGATATTACTCTGGTCATCAAATGGCCTATTATAGGCACAATGGTCTAAATATAGCTTCATAATTTATATAATACCTTAATACTATAATCTTATCCATAGCTTTTTATGTATACTTTTCTATACACTCTGCCCCCATTTCATCTAACCCCCTTTCATACGCGGGAAATACTGTGCTTGCGCAGTTTGCGCCACAAGGTAGTCCTGTCAATACCTAGCTCACGCGCCGCCCGCGTTTGATTGCCGGCGCATTCCTTGAGTACCCCGATGATGAGGTCCCGCTCATTTTTGCCCTGCTGGGTGTGCATAGCCTCAATTTTGCCCAGAGGCGAAACCGCCTCCTCTAAAGTCTCGTGGTCGTACAGGGCCGAACGTATATCCGCTTCGGTTACCACATGAGAATCCATACACAGAATACTCACGCGCTCCGCCGTATTTTTCAGCTCCCGGATATTTCCGTCAAACGTGTGCGCGCATAAAAGTTCAAGCGCGCGAGGAGAAACTTCCGAAATCTTCGTATCAAGCTGCCCGTTATACCATTCGATAAAATGCAGAAAAAGCGTTTTTACGTCTTCCGGCCTTTCGGACAAAGGCGGAATAGAGAGTTTCAGTACATCTATCCTGTAGAATAAATCTTTGCGAAAGCTCCCCTGCGAAACAAGCCGCTTGAGGTTAACATTGGAAGCCGCGATAATACGCACGTCCACAGCCTTTACCTTGTTTGCTCCCACGCGGCGTACCTCGCGTTCCTGCAATACCCGCAAGAGCTTTCCCTGAAAGTTGAGCGGCAGTTCGGAAACCTCGTCAAGGAACAAAGTACCGTTATGCGCAAGCTCAAAAAGCCCTATTTTGCCGCCCTTGCTTGTTCCGGTAAAAGCGCCCTCCTCATACCCAAACATTTCCGATTCGAGAAGATTCTCTGGAATCGCGGCGCAGTTTATTGCGACAAAAGGCCCCGCGCTTCGCGCGCTGGCGTTATGAATACTCTGCGCAAAAAGCTCCTTGCCTGTTCCCGTTTCCCCCTCGATAAGCACATTGGAAGAAACCGCCGCGTAACGCCGCGCCTGTTCTATGAGATGATTGAGGGATTCGCTTGTATGAATGATGTCGGTAAAACAGTAACGGGCGCCAAGTCCCTTTTCGCTTAATTTCTGGCGTATCTGCGTTTCCATCTGCTGAATGCGCGTAATGTCCTGAAACGTGATAATAACGCCCGTTACACTGCCCCCTACCAGAACAGGAAGATAGTTTACCGAAAGGGTACTCCCGCCATGCCTATAAAGATGATTGGATATTTCGCGGCATTCTCTGCGCGCTTCATCGGCATTTTTGCACATCTCCTGGGACACGCAGGAAATGTTTACGCCGATAATGCGGTTCCTGCCGCCGTCAAGAATCTGCATACTGGCCGGATTCGCCGTAAGGATAGTGTTGTCAACAGCTACGTACATAATTCCGTCTTTGGAGCATTGCGAAATTGTCGTAAACATTTGAGAGCGCTCGCGCTCCTGCCGCATTACCTCAACAACGTGCATGGCTTCGTCGAGCGCGCGGCGTATGGCATTTTCGCTCGTCTTGATAGTTACCGAAGGGTACCCCAGCCTTTCGGCACAGTCGTGGGCGGTATTTCCGCCAATAATTGAATCGCAGCCGTCCCGCATGGCTTTTTTGATACGCTCACAGATAAGCTCACTATCTGTAACATCGTAACACGCAAGAGAGCAGGGAAGCATCGTATCGAGAACCGCAATCTCCTCCGAGGAAAAATTCGGGCCAACGAGGGCTATGCGCCGCACCCCGTATTTTTCGATACACTCCTCAACCGCCTGTATTATATCGCAGGTCGTGATGGGCAGTTCCACGACAGGAATACTGCTGTTGCGTATGCGCAGGGTCAAGGCGGCAAAACCCCGGGCCACGAGGACATCGTGGTGAGGGTCTTTCATGAGCTTTTCAAGCAGGCTGATTGCGAATAAGGATATGTTGACTTCTTTTTGAGAAATTGATTTGTAGTCGGCGATAATAACTTTAACCTTGTCTAAAAGCTCAGGATAGGGAACAATAAACGCGATATTAATCATATTCTCCCTCACTATAGATACAGAAAACAGTGTTGCACCCCTGATATGATACAGCAGCGCAACAGTTTGTGCAACAATTTTCGTTTTCTCCTGCGGAATATTTGAGCCTGAAAGGATTTAAAAAGCATCTATAGCCCTTTTAGAGGCTGTTTTTGCATAAAAGAGTTTACAAAACAGTTTTCCCCTATGATAAATCCCAGGTAAGAGCATACTTGGCATTACTCTTGCATTATCTCAAGTCGATACGCTTAACCAGACAGGAAATTGTGAGGAGGCCGGGGTGATTTATCATCATCTTTTTGACAAGCTACGAAAAAAAGACACAGTTACCGCCGCAATCATCGGCGCAGGGCATTATGGAACAGCCATTGTTACCCAGCAAAATTACGTGGAAAGGCTTTCGGTTCCCATTATAGCGGACACAAATCCCGAAAGCGCGAAAAACGCTTTTCTTAAAGCGGGAATAGCTCAGGAGAAACTCATATATGCGTCTGCCTCCGGTGCCGTCATAGACGCCCTTTCCGCAGGAAAATACGTTTATACTGACAACGCCATGCTGATTATGGATATTCCTCAGGTTGATGTTGTGGTTGAAGCAACAGGCGTACCGGAGGCAGGAGCAGCATACTGCCGCGCGGCAATTGAAAACGGCAAGCATATCGCGGCCGTGAGCAAGGAAATGTGTTCCTGCGTTGGCCCGGTACTGCGCAGGCTTGCTTTGGAAAAAGGCCTTGTCTACTCGCCTGTTGACGGCGACCAGCCCGCGCTGCTTATGCAAATGGTGGAGTGGGCCCGCCTTACCGGACTTACCGTTATTTCCGCCGGTAAAGCGCGGGACGCTGAGTTTGTGCTGGACGAAAAAAAACGCACGGTTTGCGTCAAGGCCGACGGCATTACAGTACACGAAGACGCTGTGGCAGAGATTCCGCAAAGCAGCATGAAATACTTTGAAATGATTCCTCCCGGAGCGGGCGCGGCGCGGGAATATGTTGACAGGCGCATGGAGGCCCTGCGCGATTTACCCCTTGCAGGGGATTTTGACCTCTGCGAACTTACCCTCATAGCGAACGCCACGGGGCTTCATCCCGATATTCCTGAAACCTCCCGCGCCCCCTTGAGGATTACCGAACTGCCTGTCGCGTACTGCTGTGCAAAAAATAACGGCATATACAAAGATGAAGGCGTTGTGGATGTTCACACCAATTTGAGGAGAGCTGATGAGAGCGGCATGGGCGGCGGCGTGTATATGGTTGTCCGCTGCGAGAACGCCTATTCACACTACATTCTTACGACAAAAGGGCAAATTCCCAACCACGATTCTTCCACCGCTGTTATCTACAGGCCCTATCACCTGTGCGGCGTGGAAACAAGCACAACTCTCCTCTGCCAGGGACTTCTTGGCATGGATACCGGAACGCGGGATTACCGCCCTCTGTATGACTTTGTAAAAATCGCGGCGCGCGATATAGCGGAAGGGGAAACTCTTGGCAACGACCACGATGTGCGCATGAGGGCAATCATGGTTCCCGCCACCCGCAGGGGACCGGAAAACCCCCTCCCCGCGCATTTAATTACAGGGAACACAACACGAACCCCTATCCGTAAAGGCGAAACCATTACCTATTCCATGATTCACGAGCCTGCGGGTTCCGTACTGTGGGACCTACGGGCAAAGCAGGAAGAAATGTTTGCCTGATGTACCTAAAAACAGTGTGAGCATATCAGGGAAGAACGGATTGCCGCGCAAGTCCGCAGGGCCCTGATAAAATATCAAAGGAGGATTGTGTATGAAAAAGTTCTTTTTGCTAAGTTTGGGGATGTTTTTTCTTTGCGGACTATCTCTATCTTTTGCGGGCGGAGGAGCCGAAGGCGGCTCCTCATCTTCGGCGCAGGGCGGCCCCTGGGTTCCCTCGAAAGATATTGAGTATATTATTCCCGCCTCTCCCGGCGGCGGTAGCGACCTGTGGGCGCGGGCCATGTCCAACGCCATAGCCGCCAACAAACTGAGTACCGTTACATGGGTTCCCACAAACAGGGCGGGCGGGGCATCCGCCGTAGGCTACAATTATATGCTTTCCCAGAAAGGCAACGAACACGTTATCCTTGCCGCTCATTCGGGAGCAATGGTTTCAAGCTATGTTGCGGGCTGGGCTCAAAAATTTGAAGACATGGTTGAAATGATTTGTATTCTCGCTTTTGACGATGTTACGCTCTGTACGCTGACTACAGGCCCGTATAAGGACATCAAGAGCCTCCTCAAAGCAGCGCAGGACAAACCCGGCACCTTGAAGTTCGGCTCGGACCAAAGGCTGAACTCTTCGCAGTACGCCTATGAAATGCTGAAAAAATACGCGAAGGCTGATTTTAACTATGTGCAGTATGACAGTTCGGGAGATGCCGCGACAGCCCTTCTGGGCGGACACGTCGATGTCGCTATTTTGAATCCCGCCGAATGTCTGGGCCAGGTAAACGCCGGAACTTTTACTCCGGTGGCAACCTTTGCGACTGAAAGGCTAAGCGGAAAGTTTTCCGGCGCTCCCACGTTTGCCGAAATAGGCTACCCGCAAATTGTTTTGAGGGAATTCCGCGGCATCTCCGCTACCCTGGGAATGTCGGAAGGAGCGAAAAAATATTATGAAGAAATGGGAAGAAAGGTACAGCAAACACCAGAGTTCAAGAAGTACCTTGAAACAAACAGTTTCACCCCCGTCTTCATGGGCCTGGGTGAATCGCAAAAATACGCGAGCGCCGAAATGCAGAAAATAGCCGACCTCTTTAAGGAAGTTACAAAAAAATAAGTTTCTCTTCCGGCGTTTTGCGCGTCCGCGCTTATCCGTTTTTTTGAAATTTATTTTGCCGGCGTAGCGGCCCTCCGGTACGAAAGGAGGGCCTGCTGTTTGCGTTTGAACATGGAGGGTGTATGAATAAAGTTGCGCCTCTTGTCTGTATTCCTGTCGGACTGTACTGGATTATCATGGGTATAAGCAAATACGGCTTGTGGATAAGCGATGGTCCGGGCGGCGGCCTTTTTCCTGTCCTCTGCGGGCTTTTGCTTATTGGCTGCGGGAGCGTTCTCCTTTGCCGCGCCGCAAAGTCGAAAGAAAAGTTTTTCTTTGACAGGCGGGTCTTTCAGCTTGTTGCCTCGGCTCTTGCCGCTGTACTTGGCATATACCTTATCGGCATGATTCCCGCATTGGGAATTTTTATCCTCCTCTGGTTAAGATTTTTTGAAAAACAGCCTCTTGTAAAATCACTTGCGATTGGGGCGGGCATGGCCCTCTTTTTGTTTCTTGTCTTTGGCATCGCTCTCAAAGTTCCCCTGCCGCTGGGTCTTTTGGGAAGAATATAAGGAGAGCCTCATGTTCGAAAACTTAAGCCTTTTGTTTTTTGGTTTTATCAATGTGTTTACCTTTGACAGCATAGCCGCCTGCCTTTTCGGAACAGTCGCGGGGGTGTTTATCGGAGCCATGCCGGGGATAGGCGCTCTCACCGGAGTTTCTGTGCTGCTGCCGCTTACCTTTGCAATGAATCCCACAGCCGCCATTATCATGCTTGCGGCCCTGTACTATTCCACAATGTACGGCGGCAGCATTTCCGCGGTTCTCCTGAACATTCCAGGCGATACTCCCGCCATTTGTACGGCCCTTGACGGATATAAACTTACGGAAAAAGGACTTCCGGGCAAGGCTTTGACAACGTGCTTCATGTCTTCCTTTATTGGCGGAACTATAGGTATGTTGATTCTCACGATGAGCGGACCGTTTCTGGCCCAGGTGGGATTGAAATTCGGCTCTCCCGAACTCGCTTTACTTATTCTTCTGGCCATGACTTCGATTGGCTGGCTTCTGGGAGATGATGTTATCTGCGGACTTTTTGCAACTGCCCTGGGGCTTTTGTTTGCGACCATTGGAACCGACCAGGCCGCGGGGTATCTGCGCTTTCACTTTGGACTTCCCAACCTTATGGCAGGAATATCTTTTGTTCCCCTTGTTATCGGCATATTCGGTTTCTCACAGGTAATTGAGCTTGTTACACAGAGAGGCTCAGGCGAGCGTCCGAAGATTAAAATCAAGCTCCGCGATATGTATCTTTCATGGGCGGAAATAAAACGCCTCCTGCCTGTGCAGCTTCGCAGCGGATTTATGGGTACTTTTGTGGGCGTTATGCCCGGCGCCGGCGGGACGTCCGCATCGTTTATTTCCTATATTTTTGAACGCAGGGTAAACAAACTGGGGGACAGCTTTGGTACAGGCGTCATTGAAGGCTGCGCCGCTCCTGAAAGCGCGAATAACGCGGCGGCAGCCGGAGCATTTGCCCCGCTTCTCACCTTTGGCATTCCCGGTAGTTCGACAACCGCTCTTCTTTTGGGCGGACTCATGATGTGGGGCCTTCAGCCCGGGCCGCTTCTTTTTACTGAAAAGCCCGAATTTGTCTGGCCGCTTATAGCTTCGTTTTATCTCGGAAATATCATCTGCCTTCTTGTTTGTTTTGCGGCCATACCCTTAGTTCTGAAAGCCGTGTCGGTATCCAATGCTGTTTTAGCGCCTGTTATTTTTGCTATATGCGTTGTTGCCGCCTATACCACCAATAATTCAATGTTTGATGTTTTCTTTATGATGGGAACCGGCGTATTTAGTTATTTTCTCAAGATTTCCAAAGTGCCTTCCGCGCCGCTTCTCCTTGCGTTTGTTTTGTCGCCCATGCTGGAAAAGTATGTTCGCCAGTCCTTTGATATGACCCGCGGAGACCCGTCCATATTTGTCCGGGGCGGCATTTGCTGGGCTTTTATTCTTTTGATTTTTGGTTTTTGCATTGCCCCCGTTGTAGTAAAACGCGTTAAAGCGCTGCGCACAAAAACCTGATTCCGCGCGGTCTGGTAAAAAACCGCCGGAGCGTACGCTCCGGCGGCGTTCAATCCCCGCGCCGCTTCGCGGCGCGGGGGAGTTTCAGGCGGGGCGTTGCGGGGCGGAGCCCCGCATGGGGGGTAGCCGGAGACCCCGCAGGTACGAGGAGGCTCCGGCTCAGGGGGGTCTCCCCCCTCACCCCTGAACCGAAATATCCACCGAAGGTCTATACCGCGAAAGAACCTCAAGAGGCTTGTGAACGCTGTTTTTCTTGAAAGCGTCAATCACTTTCTTGTCCGCGGGTTTGCCGTTATCAATATCAACAAAAGCCTGCTGCGTAAGAATATAATCAAAGCGCGGCGCCCACTTCCGCGAACCAAGACGGGCGGTCGTCGAACAGTTGTCCACCATGTAGGAAACGCCTCTGTAGTGCATATAGGGATTAAGAGAATCAACAGCTTCAATAACAGACTCGTTTACAATCTCCGAATACGCGTGGCCTTTCTCCTTCAAAAGGTCAATCTGGGCCATCATGGCCGCAATGTAAACGCCTGCGGTAAAAGCCGAAAGGGGAATCTCACTCTCAACGCGCGAAGCCCGTGCCTCCTTGCCCACCTGCCACATATCCGTATTATCGATAATCCCCATGGGAAACTTTTTGAAACGCGAACCCGACATAACAACAGAGCGAATCTCGTTGCCCGAAGCAACCTCCTCGTAAATCTCCGTCAAAATCTCAAGAGAAGGAGAATAGGCCGCACAGTACGCGCGTTCGAAAACAGCTTTGTCCTTCTCGCTCATATTTTTGTACACAGCCATAATCCCCTGCTTGGAAATCGTCCGGGAAATAGGCCCGGTAATGGACTCCACAGTCTCGCGGTACGCCTGCCGGGTATCCATGCCATAGAAAACGTAACGCCGGTAGAGAGCCTCAACAATCCCGTGGACAGCCCCCAAAAGAATCCCCCGCTCCCCAAAAATATCCGAAAGATACTCCTGCTCCAGGGTTGTCATAAAAGTAAAAGGCCCGCCAATCGCAATAGACCAGGCAATAGCATAGTCCGTAGCCTTGCCGTTAATATCCTGCTCCACAGCGAAACTCGTATTGATGCCCGCGCCGTTCGTCTCGCGGCCCTGCTCGTAGAGCCTGCGCACAGACGGCCCCATACCCTTCGGGCACACCCCAATAACATTGATGGACGCGGGAAACTTATCCCCCACAGACTTCATGTAGCCCAAAAGAAAACCGTGGGACAACCCCAAAGTCGCCCCCTTCTTCATCTTTTTGAAAATATCCTTGTAGAGCTCCGCCTGGGCCGCATCCGAAATAAGAAGAATCACGATGTCCGACTCCGCTACGACCTTCATCATCTCGCCCAGAGTCCCCTTCTTCTG
>JAITGB010000278.1 GCA_031280945.1 Spirochaetales bacterium | reverse complement strand
CGGAACACACAATGAAAGCCGGGGAGGGGTTTCGCGGCCTTGTTTTTTCCGCCGCGCAACAGGGTTTCCGGTACAGGCTTACGGCGGAGGAAGCGGCGGCGCAGCTGCGCGAGTATTCGCGCAGGGAAATTCACGATGCGCTATGGAAAACTTCCGGGGAAGCGGCCAATGATTGAAGGCAGAATTGTAAAAATAAACGGCCCCATAATCAAGGCGGCGGGACTTGAATCCTGCGGCCTCTACGATGTTGTTGAAGCCGGAGAAAAAAAACTTACGGGTGAAATAATCCGGATTGAAGGAGATACGGCGACAATTCAAATTTACGAAGACAATACGGGCATGAGAATAGGGGAGGCCGTTATTTCCGAAGAAAGGCCGCTCTCCGCCGCCCTGGGGCCGGGTCTTGTGGGCTGCATCTACGACGGCATTCAGAGGCCGCTTCGGGATTTGTATGTCCAGTCCGGGGCGGGGCTTGCGCCGGGCGTAAAGGCTCCCGCCCTTAATGCGGAAAAAAAATGGCGTTTCAAGCCGGCTTTGCAGGCCGGAGATATGGCTGGAGCGGGAAGGGTTATTGGCACAGTACAGGAAACCGAACTTCTCCTTCATCCCGTTTTTCCGCCCCCTGATTTTCCTGAGGAAGAAATCACTTTTATAGCGGAAGAAGGCGAGTACACCATCGAAGACCGCATTGCCGTGGCGCGAAGCGGCAGGGAAATACGGCTTGCCCACTACTGGCCTGTACGCAGACCCCGGCCCTACAGGGAAAAACTGGGAATGTCTGAACCCCTTATCACGGGCCAGAGGGTGATTGATGTTTTTTTTCCCCTGTCCAAGGGTGGAACAGCAGCCATTCCCGGAGGCTTCGGCACAGGCAAAACCATGACCCAGCACGCTGTAGCGAAATGGTGCGATGCGGATATCATCGTTTACATAGGCTGCGGCGAGCGCGGCAATGAGATGACCGATGTCCTTAGGGAATTCCCTGAAATAAAAGACCCGCGCACGGGCCGTTCCCTCATGGAAAGAACAATCCTCATAGCCAATACGTCAAATATGCCTGTCGCGGCGCGGGAAGTTTCGATTTATACGGGCGTAACCCTTGCGGAGTATTACCGCGACATGGGGTACGGCGTTGCTATTATGGCGGATTCCACGTCCCGCTGGGCTGAGGCCCTGAGGGAACTTTCGGGCCGTCTTGAAGAGATGCCCGCGGAAGAAGGTTTTCCCGCGTATCTTCCCACACGGCTTGCGGAATTCTACGAGCGTGGCGGCAGGGTAACAACCCTCGAAGGAAAAACAGGTTCCATCAGCATAATAGGAGCCGTGTCCCCGCCCGGAGGCGACTTCTCCGAACCTGTAACCCAGCACACAAAGCGTTTTATCCGCTGTTTTTGGGCTTTGGACAGGGAGCTTGCAAACGCGCGGCATTATCCCGCAATCTCGTGGCTTGATTCCTACAGCGAGTACGCGGAGGAGCTTGCGGGTTTTTGGGAAAGCGTCAACCCTAACTGGGCAGTAAGCCGCGCCGAGGCGCTGGAACTCCTTAAAAAAGAGCAGAGGCTCGCCCAAATTGTCAAACTCATAGGCCCGGACGCTCTTCCCGATACGCAGAGACTTGTGCTGCTTGCCGCGGAAATGCTTAAAAACGGCTTTCTCCAGCAGAACGCCTTCGATGATATTGATATGTATTCTTCGCCGGAAAAACAGGTTCTTATCCTCAAGCTCATCATGGATTTTTACCGCCGCGCTCTTGATATAATAAAAAAGGGCGCGCCGCTTTTGAAAATCCGCGCCTTAAAGTCCCCCGGCGATATTATGCGCGTAAAATCGCGGGCGGCAAACAATGACGCCGGAGCTATACGCGAACTTGAACGGAAAATGAATACGGAAATGGACGCGCTTCTTGAGGAGTACAAAAAATGAGGGGACTCGAATTTCAGGGTCTGTCGTCGGTTTCCGGCCCCATTATTATTTTGAAGCGCCGCGAAGAGGTAGGCTTCGGCGAAATCGTTACCGTGCGGGACGGTAGGGGCGAAAGCAAAACAGGCCGCGTTGTTGACCTGTCCTGCGACTACGCCGCGGTTCAGATTTTCGGTTCCACAACAGGCATTTCAACGGAAACGGCAAGCGTGGAATTTATGGAAAGGCCCATGGAGCTTCTCCTCTCGCGGGGTATGCTGGGCCGCATCTACGACGGGCTTGGCAGGCCCGCTGACGGCTACACTCCGTCTTTTTCCTCCAACTTCCGCGATGTAAACGGAGAACCCATAAACCCCTACGCTCGCGTTTATCCCCAGGATTTTATACAAACCGGAATTTCCGCCATAGACGGAATGAACACCCTGATTCGCGGACAGAAGCTCCCGATTTTTTCCGGCAGCGGCCTTCCGCACAACAGGCTTGCGGCCCAGATTATCCGGCAGGCCCGGCTTCTGAAAGAAGCGGAATCCTTTGTCATGGTGTTCGCGGCAATGGGCGTGAAGTACGATGTCGCCCGCTTTTTTATAAAGTCCTTTGAGGAAAGCGGGGTTTTGAGCCAGGTGGCGATGTTCCTCTCCCTCGCGGACGCCCCCTCCATTGAAAGGCTTATTACGCCCAGGTGCGCCTTAACAGCCGCTGAATACCTTGCCTTTGACTGCGGAATGCACGTCCTCGTTGTTATGACGGACATGACAAACTACTGCGAAGCCCTGAGGGAAGTCTCCTCCGTGCGCGGAGAAATCCCCTCCCGAAAAGGCTTTCCCGGCTACCTGTATTCCGACCTCTCCTCTCTCTATGAAAGGGCGGGAAAACTTCAGGGCAAGGACGGCTCAATTACGCAGATTCCCATTCTCTCCATGCCCAACGATGATATAAGCCACCCCATACCCGATTTAACAGGCTACATCACGGAAGGACAAATCGTTCTGGACAGGGAAATGTTTCAAAAAGGCATTTACCCGCCCGTGGCGGGCCTGCCCTCCCTCTCGCGCCTTATGAAAGACGGCATAGGGGAGGGTATGACACGCGAAGACCACAAAGACCTCTCCTCCCAGCTTTTCGCGGCGTACTCAAAAGCGAAATCTGTCCGCAATCTCGCCTCGATAATAGGGGAGGAAGAGCTTTCCCCCTTAGATAAAAACTATATGGCCTTTGGGGATTCTTTTGAGGAAAACTTTCTCACGCAGGGAGAAAACGAAAACCGCTCCATAGACCAAACCCTCGACACGGGCTGGAAAACCCTGTCCTCACTCCCCCGCGATGAGCTGTACCGAATTAAGGATGAACTTATCGCCAAATACCTGCCAAAAGAGAGGAGATAGGTGGCGAAGCTCAACATTCCGCCCACAAAGTCAAATCTTATACTTATGAAGGAGCAGAGAACCCTCGCCCGCGAAGGTTTTGAGCTTCTTGAACAGAAAAGGGAAATCCTCGTTATGGAACTTATGCGTATGCTGGAGAGGGTAAAACTCCTGGAAGCCGCTCTGGACAAGGCCATGACAAAAGCCTACGCATCCCTTAAAAAAATGCTCCTCGCCGTTGGCCGCGAAACAGCGCGGGAAGTGAGCGCCGGAATTACCTGCGACTTTACGGTTATAGAAAAAACAGTCAAAGCCGCCGGCCTCGCCCTTCCCACATTAGAAGTAAAAACACCGCCGCTTACCCTGAAATATTCCTTTATGAACACCTTCGCCTATACCGATGAAAGTATGAGGGATTTTCTTGAATACCTCCGGCTCATAGCTGAAATGGCAAGCATACACACAATGGTCTGGCGGCTTGCGCGGGAAGTAAAAAAAACACAAAGAAGGGTAAACGCCTTGGAAAAAATAGTCATTCCCGACACAACGCAAACCGCAGCCTACATCGAAGCCGCTCTGGAAGAACGCGAACGGGAAATCTTTTTTATCCAGAAAATTCTCAAAACACAGATGGAGGCTCCTGTATGAAACCCCTTATCTCCAACATAGTGGTTGCCATAAGCGGTTCGGACGCTTCGATTAACGCCGCCAAATACGCCATAACCCTGGCGCGGCAGTACGGGTGTTCGCTCACCGCGGTATACGTTGTCGATACCGCGACGCTGCGCCGGCTTGTTATTACAAACATATTTATCGAAGACGAAAGCGCCGACTACGAAAAAAGCCTTGAAGAAAACGGCGAGAGATACCTGAAATACGTCCGGGACCTTGCCTCCCAGAAAAGCCTGAAAATCGAAACGCTCTTGAGGAAGGGCGCGATTTACACGGAAATTCTCCGTCTCGCGGACGAAAAATCAGCCGACCTCATTATCCTCGGCGGCTGGGAGCGCCAGAGACAGGGCCGCGACATAATCTCCGAAGCGCACAAGGAAATTCTCGTGAACGCAAAGTGTTCCGTTCTTGTGGCAAAAGAAGAAGGCATAGAAAAGATTTTCTCACGGCTGTGAAGCGGCAGGGCTGGCCGGCTGCATTTGCCGCTATTATAAAAAATCAAAGTGCGCGAAGCGCAAAGAGCCCGTAGGCCGCGCAAGGGATTGGAGGGGACGCGAAGCGTGTATTTGCGCGCAGCGCAAATACCGAAGCCCCGCAAAGCCCCCCTCAAAAACGCGATTAGGGCTGGAACCATAGAGTGCTGCTATGCGGCACTTAGCCGGATTTTGAGGGAAGCTGCATTTGCGCGTTTTATCGGGCTATGGGTTTTTTCGGGCCAACGGCCCGAAAAAATGCGCCCATTCTCTTAAATTTTTGACAGCGCTACAGCATCCCCATACCGCGAAAAACCTCTTCCAGTTCGGGAGCCGAAGAAAGATAGGCTTCCCGTATTTCGCCCGCCGTAAGCCCGATAAGCTCATGGCTCATGTAGTGAATCCAGCCGTCGGCCTCCTCGCGGGCAAGCCTGCGGCAGTAAAAATCAGGCTGAATCGGGAGGTTGAGGTTGTCGCTGCGCACCTTGTAATCGTGGACAGCCACCTTTATATCGTTTCTGGGTATGCCTTTTTGCAGAAAAATTTCAACAAGATGATTTACCGTGCGGCCCGAATCGAAAATATCGTCAACAAGGAGAATCCTGTCGCCGTTTCGCAGGTAGGCCGGATTGTAGGTCCAGCCGTCCACGCGCACCTTGTCGTGGGCGTTAATGTCCGAGTAGGAACGCGCCACAACAGCGGCGTAAAAAACAGGCCGCTTGCCCCGGCGCACCACCTTGAAGTATTCACTGATGATATTACCCAGATACGCGCCGCCCCGGAGACTCACGTAGATAATATCCGGCACAAAGCCCGAAGCGTGAATGGCCGCCGCGAGCTTTAGGGCGTTTGTGCGCACCGCGTCAAAAGAAAGAAACTCCTTCACGAGCGGAAAACCCCGATACTCATTTTTACCCCGCCGCGCTCGTAGACAAACTCAATCTTGCCCGAAGAGGTATCGTTGAGCCGCGCGTAAAACTCAAGAAGGTTTGACACCTTCTTTCCGTTTATTTCCAGAATAACATCGCCGCTTTTTAAGCCCGCGAGGTCCGCCGGAGTACGCTGCTCCACACTGCGAACAGCAACGCCGCCCAGAGCCGAAGTCTCAAGCTCCTTTTTTATCTCATCGGTAAGAGGAACAACAATAAGACCCGGCCAAAGATTCTTGCTCTGCTCGGTAATAGTCTGCTGGGTATCTCGCGCGGTAATAGCAACGGTAAACTTCTCTTCCTTACTCTGCCGCGTAAGAACAAAGGAAACCTTCCGTCCAACCTCAAGGTCCGCCACCATTTGAACAAGCTCGTTGGACGAAGAGATTTTTTTGCCGTCAAGCTGAGTGATAAAATCCCCCGGAAGAATTCCTCCCTTGTCCGCGGGCGAACCCCGAAAAACATGATACACAAAAGCGCCTTTCGTATCGCTCAGTCTCATCTGGGAGGCAATCTCCTGGGAAATACTCGCAATGCTTACCCCAAGCCAGCCGTACTTAACCGAGCCTTGAGTGATAAGCTCCTCCACAGCCTTTTTCACGTTATTGATAGGAATGGCAAAACCAAGACCAATGCTCCCTCCTGTCGGAGAGGTAATCCATGTATTGATTCCCACAACGTCCCCCGCAAGGTTTACAAGGGCCCCGCCTGAGTTTCCCTGATTAATCGAAGCGTCGGTCTGGATAAAATCGCTGATATTTCCGTCCGGCCCGCCCCTCCTGCCAAGAGCGCTCACGATTCCCGCCGTAACCGTGGATTCAAGACCAAAGGGACTGCCCACAGCAAGAACCCAGTCGCCCACTTGAAGAGTATCGGAATTGCCCAGAACCGCAACAGGAAGCTCCTCGCCCGATTCAAAAGAAATAACCGCAAGGTCTTTACGCTCATCCTTACCCACAAGAGAAGCCTTGAATTCCCTTCCGTCGTGGAGGTGAAGATTAATCTCATTCGCCTTGTCCACCACGTGATTGTTCGTTAAAACATAGTACGTCTTGCCCGACCTCTTGAGAATAACGCCCGAACCCAAACCGTTGTTGCGGAACTCCCGCTCAGGATTCCCCTCCGGCCTGTCGTCCGGCTTCCCGAAAAAATAGTAAAACCAGGGCAAAGCGTTTTTATCCGGCTGCCCCTGCTTGCGCACAACAACAACGTTGAGCATAACAACAACAGGCCGCGCCTTTTCGGAGATAGAACGAAACGAATTTTGCAGGCTCTGAAGACTTTTAATGGCCTCCGTGTTCGCGTCCTCAGCGTAGGCCGCCTCAGGGCCGCCTGCCCGCGTTGAACAGGAAAAAGCAAAAAACGCAAGGCAAAAACCGCAGACAATCCCGACGAGAACCAAATTAAAAACAAATAACTTCCTTGACATCACCCCTCCTACCATGCGGTAAGCACCTCTGTATGGCCGGCGAAAATCGCCACCGTATGTTCAAAATGCGCGGAAAAACTCCCGTCCGCCGTAACAACAGTCCAATCATCATCCAAAACCTCAACATCATCGCCCCCGGCGGTCAGCATGGGCTCAATCGCCAAAACCATACCCGGCTTGAGGCGCGGATTGGAACCCCTATGCACATAGTTGGGCACCTCAGGGTCCTCGTGCGGAGAAAAACCCACCCCGTGCCCGCAGTAGGCCCGCACAACCCCCAGGCCGTTCTTCTTCGCGGTATCGTACACAGCGCGGGAAATATCGCTGATTCTGTTGCCGCACACAGCCTGCCCGACAGCACACTCAAGAGCCTCCCGCGTAACGCGCATGAGAAGCTCGCTCTCCGGCGTAACGCGGCCCACAGGCAGCGTCAGCGCCGCGTCACTAAAAAAACCGCGCAGGTTCAGCCCGCAGTCAAGCCCCACAATATCCCCGCTTTTCAGCTTACGCTTGCCCGGAATGCCATGAATAACCGCGTCATTCGGCGAAATGCAAATCGCCGCGGGAAAACCCCTGTACCCCAGAAACGCGGGCTTCGCCCCCATCTCCCTAGCGCGTGAACGCACAAGAGCGTCAATCTCCCGCGGTGTAATGCCCTCCGCCACAACGGACTTCAGTTCCTCAAAAATGCGCGACAGAAGAACGCAGGACTCCCGTATGCCGTCAATATCTTTCGCTGTTTTAAGGCGCTGCATAAAAAAAAGAATACCATTATTTCGCGCGAGCTTCAAGTTTTAAAAATGAAGGTTTTCGCATCTACTTTTTCGGAAGAAAAATTTGGGCGCATTTTTTACGGCCTGTGGCCGTAAAAAACCGGGCTATCCGCTCCAATTCCTCAAAAAGCCTTCGGCTTTTCTGCGGGATTTCCGCTTCTATCC
>JAITGB010000270.1 GCA_031280945.1 Spirochaetales bacterium | reverse complement strand
TTCTTATGCGCAAGGGACTGGTCGCAATCCTTTCAGGATTGCTGCTCGTCCATGCATCCTGGATAGAAGCGGACAATGGGAGCGGATAGCCCACTGTCAACAATTTAAGGTGAGATGAGCGGGGGTAGAAGGCTGGCCGGGCTGCCTCGGCAGCCCGGCCATGGGTGCGCAAGGGATAGAAGCGGAAAGCCCACAGAAAGCGCATAGGCGCTTTCGAGGACTTGGAGCGGATAGCCCCCCTCAAAAACGCGATTAGGGCCACAGCCACGCATTGCCGGCATGACGCACTTAGCCTGATTTTGCGTATAGCTGAAAGCCGCGTTTTATCGGGCTTGAGGGTTTTTTCGGGCTTCTTGCCCGAAAAAATGCGCCCACGTTCTTAAATCCTTGACTGTGGTCTGCCCTTCCCTAAAAAAAGTCATCGTCCGTTCTGAAAAAATCCCCTGAATCCTTACCGAAAAACTTTTCCGTATCAACGTGGAAAAACGCCTGGGCGTCAGAAAAGAAAAAATCCTCTTCCTCGAAATTGTCAAAGAAGCTGGCCTCTCCGGTAAAAAACGTATCGTCAGAAAAAAACTTTGTATCGGAAAAGAATTTTTCCGGGCGCGTGAAAAAACTCTCTCTGTAGGAATCATCGGCAAAGCTCCGGGGGCTGTCCTTTTTCGGAGCAGTCGCAAGCGAGCCCTCGGCCAAAACAGAAGGTTCGCTCGCTTCGGTTCCCCTGAGCGTTATAACGGAGTACAGGGCCTTTTTTTCGGGAACATTTACGTCGCTGTAAGAGAGGCTTCCCGTGCGCGCGATTTCCAGCCAGGCCCTGTTTCGGCTTGACCATTTGCGGACTATGTAGACGCTCGCCCCGGAAACAGCCTCCCAGGAGAGCTCAATCTTATCGCGGAAAGTCCCCTGCGAAGCCTTCACCCAGGCCGGCGGCTGGGGAGGCTTGGGGGGCTCCCGCGCCGGAGGCGCCGCCACATAGAGGGCAGGCCCCGCTTTACTTTCCCTGTCCTTTGCCCAGGCGCTTACAACGTAACGCTCCCCGGTAGAAGAGGCGGGGAGCTTCGTATCGGCGTAGCCCTCGTTTGAGCTTGTCCCAATGCGGGCCCATTCGGAGGCGCCCTCGTCCCAGCGGTAAATATGGTAGCCCTCGGCGCCCTGTACGGAGTCCCACAGGAGTTTAATGCTCCTGTTTTCATAGCGTCCCATGAGGTTGCGGGGAGAACCCAGGGCTTCTCCTTTTTTGAGATAGCCCAAAGCAGCCGCGCTAAAACCGCTTTCCCCCGCGGGCCCCACACTCTTTACCGCGTAGTAGTATTCTGTCTTCTGCCGTACACGGGTATCGATAAAAACCGTACCCTTTACGTCCGCGATTTTTGTAAACGTATCAGGCCCACCGTCCGCGCGGAAAACGCTGTAATACTCCGCGTTTTTTACCCCCTCCCAGGAAAGCTGAATCTTATCGGAATATGAGCCTGCGGAAGCCGTAAGAGAATTGGGCGGATAGGAAGCAACAGGCGTATTGTCCGGTTTCGCATACATGACCATAGCCGTATGATTCATTTCCGCGAAGAGGCCGTAATCGTACCAGACAAACCCCTTTTCTCCCCAGCCCTCTCCCCAGGAGTTGAGAATTTTGAAGGCGTTTTTGGAATCATCATACCCCGTAATAACCATAGCGTGCCCCCCAAGATGAGCGCCCGACACTCTGCGGTACACCCCACCGGAGTAGGAAGGAAAGTTCTCGTAGGTTTTCATTCCCACGATAATGGGATTACCTCCCGCAAGAACCATTTTCAGCGAAGCCGTGTTTTTTCCGTCAAGTTTTTCGTAGGACTCTATGCGAAAGCGCGATGCCTCTTCGCGCGCCCTCTGGGGCGGCTGTTCGCGGTAATCGCCGTAGGGCATGGTTTTCAGGGTTGCGGCCCCTTGAGTCTTTACCAGCTCCAGGGCATCGGGAATGGTCGAGCCGCCGTCCCTGCCCTTGTTGATTTGGTTATAGATAAAGCTGGGCGAGAAAACCGTATCGTTTGAGTTTGTCCCCCAGCTTCGCCTCCTGTTTTCCTGATAGGATTTTACCCCATAGGCCGCAGCCCAGGCGACACAGCTATTTTGCGTACCCTGATGACCCGGCCTGGGAAAGTACGGCGCAAGGTCAACAAAGGGCGGGAGCTCATTTTTCCCCGCCCGCGCCGTTGCCGAAGCAATGGCCGCGTCAAAATTTTTGGGCGTAACTTCAAGGCCAAGCCTGGCCCCGCTTTGGGCGAAAAGCCCCCCGGCGGCGCATACAATCAGCGCCGCACAGCAGTATATACGTTTCATACAAAACCTCTTGCTCTATTATATAAAAAGCAGGAAGTTTTTGCACGTTTTTCTTTTAGAAGCCCGGCATCACCGGAGGAACCGGAGACTCCTCCCCCGGCGTAAAATCCCCCGCGGCCTTTTTTTCCTTTTTGCTCTTTTTGGCAGGCTTGCCGCCGAATTGTTTGCGCAGCCGCCTGTACAGAAGCTGGGTAAAAGCGTACAACATTCCCAGAATAAAGCTGAGGAAAGCGGCCACAACAACAGATACGTTTCTAAACTCATAGCCCAGAAGGTTTAACACCGGTATATTGGATTCGGAGCCTATATTGGGAATGACTATTGCAGCCAACGCGAGCAGGAAAATAATATTGACAACAATTTGAATCATGGAAACTCCTTTGCGCCGCTTTTTTAAGGAGCGCGGAAATCATTGTATAAGTATGGCGGGTTTGTGTCTATGACAGGGCGGACGCACTATGACCTTATGTGTATCCTGCATTTATTCTTTTTGAAGATTCATGGCGCCTTTTTTGCGGGCCTTGCCCGCAAAAAACCGGGCTTTGCGGGGCTCCGCTATCGCTCCGGTCCCTTCGGGACCAATGCCCCTCCAATCCCTTGCGCGGAAGAGGGGCTCCGCCCCCGAACCCCCGCCGGAGATGCCGAAAAGTGCCTTAAGACCCCCACAAAATGTTTATATGCATTGGCCCTGATTACGAGGTTTTTTAGTTAAATCTGCGGTATTGGGTCAAACAGTCCGGGCATACTCTTGTATCGTTTTCAAAACGTATAAAATATTCCGCTGTTTCCTCACCGCATTTTTCACAGACCAGTGATTTAAATTTCCGGGGTTTCGGCGGCGGCCCGCCCGCCTCTTTTATACTAAACAAAACATCGTTTCCGGAATTGAGCAAATACTCCACGCGCTCCTTTGCGGGCATCGCTCCCAGAGGCTTAAGAATGAGCCGGGTTCCCTTGCCGGAATCCCGCTCAAAAAAAGAAAAAGCCTGTTTCCCGGTCAGTCGAAAACACAGATTCCCATTTCCAACCGTGCACCCAAGAATGGTTTGAACCGCATCAACACCGCAGGCATCGTTTTCAGCTATGCAGGAAATTTTTGCATTTTTTTGACAGTCTTCACCGAATAATTCCAGAGCGAAAAGCGCCGCCCTGTATCCGATTACAAGCCCGGGGCAGCTATGGCCGTGAAAAGCAATGCATTTTTGGTAAAGAGCTTCTTTATTCATATCTCGTACTCCTTCATATAGATATTATTACCGGAAGTCTCCGGCATACTGCAAAATTTCGAGAATTCTGTTCCGCGCGGCAATAAACCGGGGGTCGGAACGATTGCGGGGATAGGGAATATCCAGAGAAAGCGTTTCCTCTATATGGGCAGGTCTGGGGCTCAGAATAATAATAGTATCCGACAGGAACACCGCCTCATCAATATCGTGAGTAACCATAATCATGGTGTTTTTTCTTTTTTGCCATATAGTAACCAATTCATCTTGCAGTTTCATGCGGGTAAGGGCATCCAAAGCGCCCAACGGTTCGTCCAGCAAAAGAATGTCCGGTTCATTAGCCAGAGCGCGGGCCAGAGAAACCCGCTGCCGCATACCCCCGGAGAGATGATTGGGATAGGCGTTCGAAAATTCTTCAACGCGGACTAATTGCAATAAACCGCGAATTTGACGGGGGTCGTATTTTTTTAACATTCTGGGACCAAAGGCTACATTTTCATATACCGTCAGAAAAGGAAACAAAAGGGTCTGTTGAAACATCATGCCGCATTTTGAGTCCAGAGCGGTAACTTTTACATTGTCGCGGTAAACGCAGCCTTTTGACGGAAAATCCAGTCCCGCAATCATACGCAGCAAGGTAGTCTTGCCGCAGCCGCTTTCTCCAATAATCGAAACAAAACGGCCCCGCTCAATGCTAAAACAGAGATTGTCCAAAACCACCAGTGGAGAATCAAAATCCGTTCTGGTAAATGATTTGACGACTTCCTGCACCCGTATCTGTACGCCAGCCTCATCAGGCATTGCTATTCCTCCTGCCAGCAGACAAGCAGTTTCTTGGCGCAATTGAGCAGTAAATCAACCGCGATAAATACAAGACAAATAGCGGCAACCGAAGTGTACATTTTGGTAAACTCTCCCCAGCCCCGCTGCCAGGTTATATACCACGCAAGGCCGGACTCAACACCCATCATTTCCGCTACCATGAGAGAACCGCAGGCAACCCGCATACCGGAAATAAGGCCCTGAAAAATAGTGGGCAGCACAAGGGGCAGCATCACCTTGATAATCAATTTGTATTCATTGACAGCGCCCAGTATTTTTGCGCTTTCTATATAGGATTTTTTTATGCCTATGATACCCTTCATCGTCGAGACCGACAGGGGGTACCATACGGAAAACGCGACCATCACCACACAGCCCTGAAACAAGGTACGTGAAAAGATAAACATAAAGGGCATCCACGTAATCGGCGGTATAGGCCCCAGAATTTTCAGTACAGGTTCGGCCCAATACCGGAACACAGCCAGCCGGCCTGATAGAATTCCCGTCAGAATTCCCGCAGCGGCTCCGTATATGAATCCGGTAAACAGCAGCAGCAAAGAATTTTTTGCGCAGTCAAAGAGGATAGCATGGTCAATAATAATCTGGTTGAGTAGGCGCTCAGGCCAGGGGAAAAAGGGCAGACTCAAAATTTTTGTTTTTAATGATACAAAATCACACAGCGCAAGAACAATGAACACCGCACAGTACAGAGGAGCCAGGCGGCGGATAGCATGATAGATGCGGCTGTTTATCAGTGATACGCCGCACAAGGCCAGATACATCAGCATAACGGCTCCCACACAGAACGGATACACGAGAGTCGTCGTATAGTTTCCGGCGTTTGGCGCCGCGAAATACTGGACAAGCAAAAGGCAGCCGCTCAAAACCGGCGCAAGGCAGATGAGAACAGCTTTTACTTTCCCCGCCTTCATTGCTTAAAATGAGGCTTTTTCGATGTCAGACATATCGTAGCTGTGCCAGGAGATTTTTCGCAGGTTGGCAATGTCCACGTTGGAACCGATAATTCCTGCCTTGACATATTCTATTATGGAGTTATCAAGGCAGATTTCGCATTGTTCGTTTGAAACGCCGAATTTCCACATCTTCATAAGTTCCACGGCATAATCATCATCAACATTGATAAAGTTGTTTTCCCGCAGGTAACGGCAGGCCTCGTATTTGTTTTTATCATTTGCGTCAAGCCAAAGAGCCGCCCGGTACACGGCGCGGGTAAGTTTTTGGGCGGAGACAGGATTTTTTGCGATGAAGTCATTGGAAATACCGAAAACGCAGCAAGGTTCGTCCCGAAAATCCGCGTCAAAGGTGTTGGAATGAATACGCACTACCGAACCGCTTTTAATCCACCGCTGTAACATCTGGTCCGCGCCGACCAGTATGTCCGCGTGGCCTTTTTTTAAGACATCCAGCCCCAAAGAGGCGTCAAAGTTTATCCAGTTAAAATCCTTGGGATGCAGGCCCTCGTGTATAACGGCCCTCATGCCGTAGTTGTGGACGCCGCTGCCGAAACCGCCGCTGACCGCAATGGTTTTGCCCTTTCTGTCCGCAAAGGTCTTAATGCCCGAATCCGCAAGAACCACGACCGACCCACAGCCAGTGTGAATGCCGGTAGTAAAGGCGAATTCCACGCCGTTACTGATTGCGGGAAGCCACGAGGCCATAAAACCGCCGGCGGCATCAATTTTTCCGGTAACAAGAGCTTCCTTTTCAGACTCTACTTTTACAATTTCTACGTTCAGGCCTTCGTTCTTGTAAAAACCGAAATAGGCGGCCAA
>JAITGB010000243.1 GCA_031280945.1 Spirochaetales bacterium | reverse complement strand
CTGTCCCTGAAAAGCCGGAGGAGTTCTTCGTCCGCTTCCCCCCTGCCGAGGGAAGCGTCCACAACGAGGACTGCAATATCGGTTTTATTGAGAACCTGTTTTGCCTTGTTTATGCGCAGCTCTCCCAGGGGGCCTTCGTCGTCCATGCCGGGCGTGTCGATAACGACAACAGGCCCCAGGGGAAGAAGCTCCATTGCCTTAAAAACGGGGTCTGTTGTGGTTCCTTTGAGTTCGGAAACAACGGCCAAATCCTGGCCTGTTACGGCGTTGAGGAGGCTCGATTTTCCAGCGTTTCTCCTGCCGAAAAAAGCTATGTGAACACGGGAGGAAGAGGGGGTGGAATTTAATGACATGGGGTACTCAATTCCGGCTTCTACATCTCTCTTTGAAAAAAAATACATGCTGCATCTGCCGATTGCAACATCTTCATACTTACATTAGTATAGACCCGCTAAGTCAATACGGTCAAGCAAGTTGGCCAAGGCTTGTATATTTCAACCAGTTTTGGGCGCATTGTATATACTGCTCCGGCTGTTAAACAGCCGGAGCGTTTCCTACTGTTCTGTCGCAAGCGGCCAGTCAAGCGGGCCCCTGTACGCGAGGCGGTCGATTTTTTCAAAAAAATCAATAAGTATGGGGTTGAGTAGTCTGCGGCCTTTGGGTGTAAGGGCGCAATAAAGGCTTCTATGCTCATTATTTGCCATAAATCGTATGTTTTTTTGTACAGCGTGAGAAAAAGTCTCGTAAAAATCAAGGTGAAAAATCCTGAAAAAAGTTTTTGTGTCTATTCCTTCCTGCGTCCTGAGACCCATGAGTATATAGTCTTTCAGAAAATCCTGGGGTGAGATGATTTCAATGTCCGGCTCCGGCGGGCAAGAGGCGGAAACCGAGCGTTTGCCTGAAAGCCTTATGGGGCCTGTGGCTGTGGGCAGGGTTGAGACCGCGGCGGGGCCTATTCCCCTGTAGGGGTGGAGCTTCCAGTACCGCGTATTGTGTCTGCACTCCTTTCCTGCCAGGGCGTAGTTTGATATTTCATAGTTGGCGTATCCTCTTTCGGTGAGAAAACTAGAGAGGAGGAGATGCGCGTCTTCCGCGGTGTCGTCGTTGGGCGGGGGAAGATGGCCCTTCTGTATAGTACGGAAAAGCGGGGTTCCCTCCTCTACGGTGAGGCTGTAGGCGGAAATGTGGCCGGCTCCGTGGTCAAGGGCCTCCCGTGCGTCTTCTATGGCTTCTTCCGGTTTTTGTCCGGGAAAGCCGTACATGAGGTCGAAGCTCCTCTCTCCTGTCCAGTGCCTGTCAAGAAGTTTAAGGGCCCTGTGGTTATCTTCCGGTGCGGCCTCGCGCCCCAGAAGTTTGAGAAAACGGGGATTGAAGGTTTGCAGGCCCAGACTGAGGCGGCTCACTCCGGCTTCGCGGCAGAGGCAGAGGAACTCTTCAGTGAGGCTTTCGGGGTTTGCCTCCAGGGTAAACTCCTCTGGCTGCGAGGGGAGAGGTTTTCGCACTTTGCGCAAAAACCTTAAAAGCGTTCTGGGAGGAAGTACGCTGGGGCTTCCGCCTCCCACATAGAGGGTTGGGCAGGCCGAGGGTTTCCACGTTTCAAGAAAAACTTCAAGTTCAGCGAAAAGCGATTCAAGAAAATTTTCAATAAAGCCGGCGGAAAAATTGTTGACCGGCAGGGAGAAAAAGTCGCAGTAGGCGCACTTTGCCCCGCAAAAGGGTATATGAATGTATACGGACGCGGGGCAGCCGGTACGGGCCGTAAAACCAGTTCCGCTCCGGCCCTGAAAGTCCGGTTCTTCCGTCAAGGCTGCCGTCGTAAGGGCCAGTACCGAAAGAGGACTCGGGTTACGATTTGCTCTTCATGCACAGGGCCCCAGAGCCGCGAATCAAGGCTGCCGTTTCTGGTGTCGCTCAAAACAAAGTATTCTTCCGCGCCCAGAACAATATCCTCTCCCCATTCGGCGAGGGGCGCTCCCTTCTGCCAGTCAGGGGGTAATTCTTCTTGTATGATTTCGTAGCCGGACAGGGAGAGGGAAAACTCGGAAACAAAATCCGGCGTGCCAGAAGGTTTTACAAAGGCTTCCTGCCCCTGTATGCGCACCGTGTCCCCGGGCAGGGCTATAATACGCTTTATGACAAAATCGTTTTCCCACTCCCTGCGGCTTTCCAGACTAAAAGTTTTATTCCTGAGGGAGAAAAAACCCACAAGGGGGTTTAAGAGAATTTCCACAAGCTGCGGCTGTTTTTTGTAGGGCGGCGAAAGGACAACAAGGTCTCCCCTCCTGGGGCTAAAAATACCGGGAAGGCGTTCCTCCGTAAAGGGAATCCGCGCGCCGTACCACAGGGACGAGGTAAAAAGCCTGTCCCCGGGTTCGCAGCCGGGCCGCATGGAAACAGTCTCTACCTGAAAAGTGTCAAATATAAAGGTGTTGATAAAAAGTGAGAGGAGAAAAATAACAGTAATAAAGAGTATACACTTTCCCAAAAACCTCATGACAGGACGGCGCGGGCTGCGCGTATAACTAAAGCGCCGTGTTCTTCCAAAATTCGCCATGATGCTCCCCTCCCCTTTAGCGGATATTTCCTAAACGGTTTAAGGGATAGTACCTGAACATGGCCCTTCCCAAAATTTTGCTGTCCGGCACTGTCCCAAAGTATCTGCCGTCCCGTGAGTTGTCGCGGTTGTCTCCAAGAGGAAGAATTCTCCCCCGTGGGACATAGGTTCCTCCGGTATAGGCCCTCCAGCGGGAACCGTAGCGCCTTTCGTGCGGATTCATGGCGTAGAGGGTTTTTATACGCCACTCGTTAAAGGCGGACTCGTCAACAGAGCTGTAGTCGCGTTGCGAGTAATAGCTTACGAGGGCCTCGTCCAGCAGAGAGGGAACGGGAATTTTCATATCCCTGTGGGCCGCCGCGATTCCCGCCTCCCGAAACAGGGGGTAATCTTCCGGCGAGACGAGCCTCCGCACAGGGTACTCCATGCCGGAAAGGGCCTGAAAATCCTTTTCGCTGTACCACCTGTCCTCGCCCCGGGGTTTCAATTCGAGGTTTCCATCCCTCTGGCGAAAAAAATCGTACTCCATGGCTACGGCGCGCTTTATAAGAAAATGCGCCTTGGGACGGCCCGCTTCGTCTTTGTCTATATCAACAAAGGAAAAAGTGAGCATATACAGAATACGCTGAAAAATATCAAAAACCGGTCCCCGCGACAGGTAGGACGGATTCTCAAAAATAATAACTTCTCCGCGCCGCGGGTCTGCAAAGCCCGGCAGCTTAAACATTCCCGGCAGGAGTTCCGGTCCAAAAACGCCCTTGTTGACAAAGATGCGGTCGTCAACGAGCAGAGTGTTCATCATGGAACCTGAAGGAATCTGGTACGCCTGAAGAAGATACTGATTCACAAGAAGAACCACGCAGGCCGCCCATATAAAAGCTCCTGCCCAGTCCCTCACAAAACCCCGTTTTTTCTGTTTTTCCCGCGCCTTTCGCCGCCGGATTTTCCGCAGTGTGAGCCAGCTTTCCGTAAACCGGAGTAGGCGTTCAAGAAATTTTTCCATGTGTTATAAGGACCCTATAAGAATGATTAGACATTGTATCATAAAGTCCTGTCGTTGACAATAGAAGGGCCGCCGCCTATAATGAGAAACACATGAAAAAAAAGATGAACAAGTCTCCCGAAAACGGCGAAAGGGTTATCCTCAAGCCGGTTTTCGGTATACAGCCCCGCGTATACGTGGGAGCCCTTTACGGCATAGGTCTTGCCGTACTCGCTTTCTTTCTCCTGCTTGAACCGGGGCTGTCCTCTCCGGGGGCAAAAGTTACGGTTACAAGCCTGCCGGAAGGGGCCTCTGTTCTCCTTGACGGCATACGCATAGGTTCAACTCCCCTTACGGCCTTTATCGCGGAGGGAGACCATACCCTTACGCTCAGAAGACCCTTTTTTGAGGAACGCTCCCTTCCCCTTGCGGTAGAAAGCCGCCTCTTTGCGAGCCGCTTTTTTCCCAAAAAGCAGGCTGTTCACGAAAACCTTGCTCTCTCGTCGGCAGAGGAGCTTCTTACCGAAGCCCACAGGGAGTTTTCCGCGCGGGCTCTCATGGGGGAGGGCGACCCCCTCTCCCCTTTTCCGCCTGTTCTCAGCGAGGCGGTTCTGGATTATGCCCTGTCCCCGGCGGAAAACGCGGAGGCGGAGCTTTTTAGTATGCTCTCCTCCGCCCTCGCAAGCGTTAATTCTCCGGCGGGCTTTCGGGATTTTATCAGGGCCGGTCTTCTTGCGGCTTCGGGCGGCTCGGCTTTGAGCCCCCAGTCTCTGGTCAAGGCCGCCTCCTGGTTTTTATCCCTCTACGGCGAAAAACCCGAAGCCCTGTACTGGCTTATTCTGGTTCTCCCCCCTCCGGCGCGGGAGGAGCTTTTGGCTTCCGCATGGACGCAGGAACGTCTTACCCATCTTGCGGCGGAAGAAAAAAAACCTCCCTTCAAAGCGCCTCCGCCCCCTTTCCGCCGCGTAAGTATTTTGGGTTCAGAGTACGTTCTTGTTCCCAAAGGCTCTTTCCGCATGGGAGGCCCCTCTTCCGCGGCCTTTTCCCGGACTCTCGCTCTGGACGCGAAAAAAGACGACTCCTTTGCGGCGGCGCTCCGGCGGCTCCGCGAGAATCCCCCCTACTCCGTCTGGAAAACCCTGCCTCGTGATTTTTTTCTCCAAACGCGGGAAGTAACGCAGGCTGAATACGCGGCCTTTGTACGGGAAAACCCCGCGTGGACTCCGGCCAATAGAAACGTTCTTGCGGCGCAGGGCCTTGCGGAGGAAAGCTACCTCGCCTCATGGGGAGACTCCCCTGCCCCGCCGCAGCCCGATTACCCCGCTAGTGAAATCTCCTGGTACGCGGCGCAGGCCTACTGCGGCTGGCTCGCCTCAAAGGACACACAGTACGCCTTTTTCCTGCCGGACGAGGCCGCGTGGGAATACGCCGCGCGTCTTAATCTGCCGCCTGACGGAAAAGCCCCTCTATCCGCCAGGCAGCTCGCCGCGTCCGGAGATGCAGCCGCGGGAAACGCGGGCCTGAAATTCATGCTGGGGAACCTCTGGGAATGGTGCGGCGGACCCTATGCTCCTGCCTCCTCTATTTTTCCTCCGGCAGGAGATTCTTTTCCTCCTGCCGAACGCGCCGTGCGGGGCGGCTCATGGGTCAATTCTCCAGGCAGTGTGGGCCCCTCGACACGGGCCTCCCAGCCGCCCGAATGGTGCAGCCCCTACACAGGTTTCCGCGTTGCCGCCGTGCGGACGGCAGACCTTCCGAAA
Organism: Spirochaetales bacterium; assembly: GCA_031280945.1. Classification (GTDB taxonomy): domain Bacteria; phylum Spirochaetota; class Spirochaetia; order DTKZ01; family DTKZ01; genus JAISAF01. The sequence goes on along the minus strand of JAITGB010000243.1, from coordinate 1,566 downwards.
AACACAGGCCTTACGCATAGCGGCATTTTTCAAAATTTTATTATGATATGCGGAACCTTCTCTCCGTGGATAAATTCGGAGATAATTTCGTGGAAGGGGTAAAAATTCTCGCGGATAACCGCAAAGCCCGTTTCAACTACTCCGTGGACGAAACCCTCGAATGTGGAATCGTCCTCGCGGGAACCGAAGTAAAATCCGTCAAGGCCGGACAGTTTTCGTTTGCAGACGCCTACGCCCGCATACGGGAAGGGGAACTGTGGCTCATAGCCTTTCACATAACGCCCTACGAACACGGAAACCTTTTTAACCACGACGAGCTGCGCGAAAGAAAACTCCTCGTCCACAAGGCGGAAATAAAACGCCTCGAAAGAAAGGTTGACGAAAAAGGCTTTACCCTTGTACCCCTCAAGGTTTACCTCAAAAAGGGCCGTGTAAAAATAGACCTGGGACTGTGCAAGGGAAAAAAGACCTACGACAAGAGGGAAAACATCAAAGACCGCGACCTTCGCCGCGAAACCGAGAGAAACTTCAAAATACGGCTGTAGAACCGGACGCCGGAGAATGAAAGGCCATAGGCCCCAGGATTGGAGGTGGCGGGAATTGAACCCGCGTCCTAAAACGGATACATCAGGCTTTCTACAGGTTTATCCGTTCCTTAATTGTCGGGCGGAGCAGGCGGAACAAAGGCCCGCTTTCGCCGTATGCCGGAAAATCTCCCTCCCCGGAACCGGCCCTCCGGGTTGGCAAGCCCTGGTTTTGTGTCAAGCTGTCCGGCCCTCAGGAGCCGTGTGCCGGAAGCCCGTGGCCAAGCTTACGCTGCGGCCAGTTGATAATCTGCGTTATTGGCAGTTATAATTTTTGCCGTTTTTAGGAGTTCGGCGCTCCACCTGCAACCAGACACACCTTCGTTCCAGTCGAAACCGGTGCACCCCCAATATGTTTTAATATAGCAAAAGCGGACGCATAGGGCAAGAGGTTTACCGGAATTCCCCGCAAGGTTTCTGCATTTATTTTTGAAGATTTATGGCGCATTTTTTGCCGCTGTGCGGCAAAAAACCCTCAGCCCGATAAAACGCGGATTACAGCTATAGGCAGAATTCGGCCAAGTGCGTCATAACAGTAATACATGGTTATGGCCCTCATCGCGTTTGTGAGGGGGGCTATCCGCTCCAATCCCTTGCGCGGACGGGGGCTCCGCCCCCGAACCCCTGCCGGGAGGCCGAAAGCCCTCCCTCACACACAAAAAAAAGATAAATGCGGAAATTTTAGTCCTGTCGTGTACTCGTTTTTCTGTCCGTGGTATATTTTTTTATGCTGAAAACAAACTACCACACTCACTATTCTATATGCGATGGCAGGGGCTGGGCAGAGGAGTATGTGCTTGCGGCTTTGGAGAGGGGGTTTGATGTTTTGGGGTTTTCTTCTCATGCGCCTTTGCCTTTTCCCAGCGGCTGGACAATGGCGGCGGAGGATTTTCCTGTTTACTGCGCGGAGGTGAGGCGTTTACGGGAGCTTTACGCGGGGAGCCTTGAGATTTATTTGGGGCTTGAGATTGATTTCATTTCC
>JAITGB010000210.1 GCA_031280945.1 Spirochaetales bacterium | reverse complement strand
GCTCTGGTGAACGAGCAAATCCGCGCCGACCTTCCTGTAAAAATGGATGTGATGAGCCTTGAGGAGGCGCGCAGGGCCGGGGCTTTTGCCTTTTTTGGAGACCGCTACGAGGAGGAGGTCAAGGTTTACTCCCTGGGCGATTTTTCAAAAGAGGTCTGCGGCGGGCCTCATGTGGAGAGCTTGGGGAAGCTCGGCAAATTTGTTATCCAGAAAGAGCAATCCTCTTCGGCGGGGGTGCGGCGTATCAGGGCTGTTTTGGAGAGGTAGGCTGGTTAAAAAGCCGGGGAGGAGGGCAAAACCGGGTACGCCTCTTGACGCGCGGAGGGTTTCTGCGGTATATTATACAGGCTTACTTTCCGGTATTGACAGAGGGCCTCAATTCGTGATATGTACAGAAACTTCCTGTCTCCTTCGTCTAGTGGTTAGGACATCGGGTTTTCATCCCGACAACAGGGGTTCGACTCCCCTAGGAGATGAAACGGGGCGTTGTAAGTCTTTGTATAGCAATGATTTACAGCGCCTTTTATTTTTTTATTGCCAATGTATTGCCGCCCCTCTACGGCCCCGGGAAACGATAGATAGGAAAAATGGGGAAAGAGCTCTATCCGGCTTCACACAGGCATTGGTACGCGCCTGGGGACAGAGGTTCCTCCTGAAAAAAGTGTAGACAGCCCGGGGGAGGGGTGATATAATTTTGTGAGAAAAGTTGACTGAAAAATGCGGTCTGTTTGAAGCGCCGTGAGAAATTTGGCTGTATATTATTAAGGAGATGGATTTTCGTCCCCGCAAGGGCGCGCGAATTGGCACGAATTGGGGAGTAGAGAACGAGTTGAGTGAAAAAGACAGGAGTTTACTATGGCTGATTTGAATGCCCTGTACCAGTGGTTTAATGAAAACCGGGAAGAGATAATAAAGGAACATGAAAATGAGCAGGTGTTGATTAGGGATAATACTGTTATTGCATATTATCCTGATATTGAAAAAGCCCTTTTAGGCGCAGGGGAAAAAGGATTTACGGTTGGAGACTTTCTTATACAAAAATGTATAACCGAAAAGGCGGACACCATGATGTACTATAATGAGGCTGTGATTTTTGGCTAATCCCCTTGCCGCTTACACCTTCGAAGTTCCCGATAATCACCGCTATGCTATTGTAATTCCGGTTGGGCTCGGGGTTTCCCTCCCCATTCCCGGGTACTCACTGGGAAAAAAAGCGCTGATAAACACCCATGCTCTTGTTGACACAGGGGCTTCCGGTTCATGTATCAGCATGAGGTTTGCCCGGCAATTTCAGCTTAAGCCCTTTTCAATGGCAGGTGTCCATAGCGCTCACGGAACAATGATTGTGCCGCGGTATTATGTAGACATTTATCTTCCCAACGGGTTATTTCAACAAAACATGGATGTCACTGAATTTATGGGGCAGCAGGATTTTGATTTTATTATTGGCATGAATATACTAAGCCAATGTGATGTTGCGATAACCAACGCAAACGCGAAAATGATTTTCTCGTTTAGAATGCCGCCCGACTATTTGCATATTGATTATGAGAAGATTTTGAAAAAAAACAAAACAGGCAAACTGCAAAAGGATAATCTAAGAAAATATCAGCGGGAATAATCCCCTGCCCCTCCGTCCCCGTACCGCCGGCAGACGCAGAAGCGGCCTTGCGAAACAATCGCTTTTTGGGTACAGTTAATGTGGGCGCCTTCCCCCGGCACTCAAGGAGCGCTGGCGGCGGGAATACGGGGGAGCATACCCCAAAAGGGAGATGAATGGCCAAAATTATTCTGGGCGCGGCGGACCTCGACGGCTTTCTCACGGAGGAGGACAAAAGTTCCCTCGCCCGAATGGACAGCCTCTACGCGGGCGCGGCGCAGGCTTTTGAGGCTCTTTCGGCTTCGCAGAACGAGGCGCGCCTCAAAGCGGAAAAAGAGAAACTCATTGCCCTGTACGAAACTATGGGCGAACTTATGCAGGAGATTACCCGGGCCGAACCTGCCATTCAGGTCTACTCCTTTGTAACTCCGAGGGAAAACCACGGACAGGCTTCGCGGCTTATTGCCAAACTCAGGGACATTCGCACCCCCAACCCCGAATTTGTGTACTATATCCAGCGGGCCTACGAAATGCTCTTCAACTTTGCCTATACCGAAGCCATCAACGCCAGCAAAAACCACCTCATCGTAAAAACCCCCGTCAGCGTACCCGTACAGAACTACGCCGTCCACAAAATACCCGACGTTGACAGAATTATAGAAAACTCAGTGATGTGCGTTATGCTGCGGGGCGCCCTTCTTCCCTCGATGATTATGTCAAAAGAGATGCAGGAGTATTCCTCCACAGGCTACGTTACCCCCTTCGCTCTTTTCCGCATAAAGAGGGACGACCGCAAAAAAGAGCGCGACATGGAGTACATTCTTGACCTTGACAAATCCTACTTCAAAACAGAGGAGCTTGACGGCAAAGACCTCGTGTTCGCTGACCCCATGAACGCCACGGGAGGAAGCCTCGTTACAGTTATAAAATACCTCCTCGACAAAGGCGTACGGCCCCGTTCCATAAAATTCTTTAACGTTATTTCCGCCCTCAAAGGCTCGCTCAGGATTATCCGGGCCCTGGAGAACGTACAAATCTACACCCTGTGGATGGACCCCGCTTTAAACGAAGCCGCCTATATTCTCCCCGGATTGGGAGACGCAGGCGACCGCATCAACGGCAGCGACCCCGAGGACTCCCCCCGCAACATGATTCAGCTCATAGCGGACTACGGCTCCGGCATGGCCGGGTTGTACAGGGCGCAGCTCAGGCGCATCGAAAAAACAGTCCTGGGCGCATAAGGAAGTCTCGCTGTGGCCCCCCGGTTTCGCGTTCCCTCCCCGCCCCGCGCATTCGGCCTCATCTCCGGCATAGCCCTCATTTTCAGCGTCATTCTCGGTCTCACGGGCTGTATGTCGGCAAAAACGCGCAGGGAGCTTGCCGCCGAATACTTTCACATAGGACCCTCGTTTTTTGAGCTGAAAAATTACGACAAGGCCCTCGCCATGTACGAAAAAGCCCTGAGCTACCACGACGAGTTTTCCGAAACAAGCTACAACCTGGCGCGGCTCTACATCTCGCGCTCGCGCTACCCCGACGCCATACGTGTCCTTGAGGAACTTCTGGGGCGCGACCCGGACAACCTCGTCCTCCTGCAAACCCTCGCCTACGCCCACGCGAAAAACCAGGAGCCCCAGGCCGCCATTGCCACCTACACCCGTATTCTCGCAATCTCAGAAGGCAGCGTCGTTACCCTCTATAACCTGAGCGTACTCTACGAAGAAGCTGACCGCCGCGAAGAAGCCATGTCCACCCTCAAAAGCGCCCTCCGCCTCGCCCCCGATGACGCCGATGTCCTTCGCAGGCTGGGCTACCTCGAAGCCGAACACGGCTCCGGCGAAGAAGCCGCCGAGTACCTTAAGGCGTATATGGACATAAAAACTGACGACGCGGCTACAGCCGTTTTTCTCACGGAACTGTACAAAAAACAGCGCCTCTACGCGGAAGCCTTGAGTTTCGTCGAAGGCTTTATTACCCGTACTCCCAACAACGCCGGAATCCTGTTTGAACACGCCTGGCTTCTTATCACGCAGGCAGAGGAAAAGCCCCGGGGCATGGAAGTCCTCGGCAAAGCCCTCGAAGCAGGCTTTACCGACAAAGAGAAAGCCGCCTCCCTTCTTCTGGCCTGCCCTGATTCCGCGCTCCGCGAAGTCGAAAACTACCTCGTGGAAAAGAAAATCCTCACCGAAGAAGAAGCGAAAAAAGCCATAGAGGGCGCGTTCAAACCCAAAACCTAACGCCGGAAAAATCCCCTACAGAATCTTCCGCACCGCCGCGAAAACCTCATCAGGCGCAGGCGCGGCATTCACGTTTTTCAGAAGCCCCCTCTCCCCGTAAAAACTGATAAGGGGCTCAGTCTCCCGCGTGTAAACCGCCAGCCGGTTCCGTATAGCCTCAATCTGGTCGTCCTTGCGAATAACAAGGGCCTTGCCGCAGACATCGCACACATCAGGGGTTTTCGGAGGCATAAAATCAACGTGGAAAGTCGCCCCGCAGGAAGGGCACAGCCTCCTGCCCGAAAGCCGCCTCACAACTTCCGCCTCGGAGAGTTCAAAGTTCACAGCCGCGTCAACCGCGGTAAATTTCTCCAGAGCCTCGGCCTGAGCGCTCGTACGCGGAAAACCATCCAGAATAAAACCCTTCCCGCAGTCGGGGGCCGCAAGGCGTCCTGTGGCCAGGCGCACGGTCAAACTGTCCGGCACGAGCCCCCCCTTTTCGATTATCGCCTTTACTTCGAGCCCCAGCTCCGTCTTGTTGGCAATGGCCTCCCGAAAAAGGTCCCCCGTAGAAATATGGACAATCCCCCGCGCCGCAGCGAGCCGCTTTGCCATTGTGCCCTTTCCGGCTCCCGGGGGCCCCAGAAAAATCAGTTTCATGCTGTACTCCTTGCAAGAACAATACGGCCTTAAAGAAAAGCCTGTCAAGGTTTGAGAAAGCAGCGTTACAGTGCGTTTTTTTTGAAGATTCATGGCGCATTTTTTCGGGCCTTGCCCGAAAAAACCGGGCTATCCGCTCCAATCCAGCGGATTTTGCGAAGCAAAATCCGCAAGGATTTCCGCTTCTATCCCTTGCGCGTTGGCGAACATTGACTTTTGTCCCGAAAACCATGAGCGGAAACGGCTCACCCCCGCCGCGCCGCGGCGCGGCTTGCCATGATAGCGGCGCATGGTTTAGATTATATTGTAAGCTATAATTTGGAGCATATAGCGAAAACGCGGGCCGCGCTTTTTGTTGCGGAAATCAATATGCGCGAAAATTACCGGGCGATAGGCATCGTT